>CAVCLY010000003.1:0-63758 GCA_963603165.1 Faecalibacterium prausnitzii | reverse complement strand
TCTCGACACCCACTACTACGGCGGCGTCAAGGCCTATCACTGGGTTGCCCAGCCGCTCGCGCTCGTGGGCGTGGTTGCCAAGAAAGACGGCAGCGTCATCCAGATCAACGTGGGCGACAAGCCCGGCGACCCGGTATTTACCATCTCCGACCTGCTCATCCATCTCTCCGGCGAGCAGATGGGCAAGCCCGCCAAGGACGCCGTGGACGCCGAGGCGCTCGACGTGATCGTGGGTGGCCGCCCCGTCAAGGTCGACGAGGACGACAAGGACGCGCCCAAGGACCCCGTCAAGCAGATGTTCCTCGACATCGTCTCGGAGCAGTACGGCGTCGACGAGGAGGACTTCCTCTCCGCCGAGATCGAGGTCGTGCCCGCCGGCCCCGCGCGCGACATGGGCTTCGACCGCTCCATGGTGCTGGGCTACGGCCAGGACGACCGCGTCTGCGCCTACCCGAGCCTGCTCGCGCAGCTCGAGGTCACGGCCCCCGCGCGCACGAGCATCTGCCTGCTCGTGGACAAAGAGGAGATCGGCTCGGTGGGCGCCACCGGCATGACGAGCCGCTTCTTTGAGAACACCGTGGCCGAGATCATGACTCTTGCCGGCGAGGAGAGCCCGCTCGCCCTGCGCCGCGCACTCGCCCGCTCGCGCATGCTGAGCTCGGACGTCTCCGCGGGCTACGACCCCGCCTATGCCAACAAGTTCGAGACCAAGAACGCCGCCTTTATGGGTCGTGGCCTGTGCTTTAACAAGTACACCGGCAGCCGCGGCAAGGGTGGCTCCAACGACGCCGATGCCGAGTACATGGCGCTCGTGCGCGACATCATGGACGAGGCCGGGGTGGATTTTCAGACCTGCGAGCTCGGCCGCGTGAACGCGGGCGGTGGCGGCACCATCGCCTACATCATGGCTGAGTACGGCATGAACGTCATCGACTCCGGTGTGGCCGTGCTTTCCATGCACGCCCTTTGGGAAGTCGCCAACAAGGCCGACATCTACGAGGCCTATCGCGGCTACAAGGCGTTTCTCGAGCGTGCGTAGAGCAAATCGCTAAGCGACCGATCCGATATATAGCAGGGCCGCCTGCGGGCCACTGAAGTCTCTCCCGTTTCCCGCACATGGGAAACGGGAGTTTTTTATTTATGAGCGTCGATTTGAGGGCAGAGAGCAGCGCCGTGGCCGAATAGGCGGTCGCGCGCTCCCCTAACGAAGGCGCGGTCCCACGTCAGCTGCGATCGAGATACAGGTCTCCGAGACGCCGCAAGACGATGGTTTCGCACCCTCTGCGCAGCCCCTTTATATACCTTTCGGTGAAAAACGCGCCGACGCCGTAAGGGTTCTCGCCCGCGGGTATCATAGGGCCAACCGGCACGAACGTGCCCCGCGTCGACAAGCGAGGTATCCCATGGACACGCAACACCCGCCCGTCGTACTCTCCATCGCCGCATCCGACTCGAGCGGAGGCGGCGGCATCCAGGCCGACATCAAGACCATCACCGCGCACCGGCTCTATGCCGAGACGGCTGTCACCGCCGTGCTCGCGCAGAACACCCGTGGCGTCCATGCCGTGGAGCCGCTCCCCGCCTCTATCATCGCCGCGCAGATCGACGCCTGCTTTGAGGACATCCGACCCGATGCCGTGCGCATCGGCATGATGAAGACGCCCGAGATCGCCGAGGCCGTGGCCGAGCGTCTGCGTCACTGGGGCGCCGAGAACATCGTGGTCGACCCTGTTATGCAGACCACGTCGAGCGAACGCGAGGTGGCAGACGACGCCGTAGAGGCGCTCAAGCGGCATCTGTTCCCGATCGCCGCGGTCGTCACGCCCAATATCCCCGAGGCGCAGATTCTCCTCGACTACGAGATCGACTCCGAGCGCACGCAGCAAAACGCCGCCATGCTCGTTGCCGCGCGCTACGGTTGCGCCTGCGTGGTCAAGGGCGGGCGATTTACCGAGCAGGCCGACGACGTGCTCGCCGAACCCGCACCGCTCGACGACAAGGGCGAACCCATGGGCGATCCGCTCACCACGTGGTTCCATCACAAGCGGATCGAAACCACCAACACGCACGGTGCGGGATGCACGCTCTCCTCGGCTATCGCATGCGCGCTCGCAACCGGCATGACGCTGCCCGACGCCGTAAACGCCGGCAAGGCCTACGTGACGGGCGCCCTCGCCGCCGGACTCGACCTCGGATCGGGCTCCGGCCCCATCAACCACATGTGGGCGATGTAGACAGCCCGACAATAGAGATGTACATAACGGTCCGCCCTGCTGCGCACCGCAACGGGGCGGACCGTTTATAAAGACGAGCGCATGGACAGCCTGCAGCTGCTTGCGCCAGTCGCCATCATCCTCGTCGTCATTGCCCTCGTCAGCCTCCGCAGCGGCAACAGCCTTCTCGGCAGGCGAGATACGGCAACGCAGACAGCAAGCAGGGCAGGCGAATCCGTCAGTCACACGGACAGAGGCGAACCGAACGCAAAACGCAAAACGCGCCGCCCGCGATAACCACGGCCGGCGCGTTCCTAACTACTAGAGTTCGCGCATTCCAAAGTCAGCGACAAGCGCCCGCAAAACCAGACGCTATTGCCTACGGCGACGGAGGCGATCGGCACAGACGGCTGCGATGCCGCAAAGCCCGAGAATCACAGCGCCGGCCGAAGCGAAGTCTCCCGTTGTGGGCAAAATGCCGCTCTTGCTCACAATCGTCTTGGTTTTAGCAACATTCTTGGAGGTGGCACCCTCAGGCGAACTCGGGTTCTGGGAGTTCTCGCCACCATTGCTCTCGTCCCTCGGGTCGCCCTTCTCGTTGTTCTTATCGCCGGAGTCATCCGTATCGTCATTCTTGCCGTCGGAGTCATCCTTATCGTCGGAATCCTCGTCCTCGGAGTCGCCCTTCGAGTCCGAATCATCCTTCTTCTCGTCAGCAACCCACTTGGCCAAAACCGATACGTTGTAGTCAAGTTCGTCGGTCGGAGCATCGTCGGCCTCGACCTCGGTCTTGCCCACGAACCAACCGCCAAAGCTATACCCCGTAGGCGCGCTCTTCTTGGGAAGTTCTCCGTACTCGTCGACGTCGGACTCAAGATAGCTCGTGGAAAGCACGGTTGAACCCGATACGAACTGCACCTTATGCATCTTGTGCAGCGTGCTTTCGCTCGAGAGCTCGCCCCACATACCTTCGCCATTCGCGGCGCCGGTCTTAAAATACTCCCGAGCATCCCGCTCGCCATCCGTATAAACCTTTGTCTTGGGATCAACCCCGGCATCGGTCACGACCCAGCGGGCATTCTCACGCGCGGTCTTCACGTCAACAACCTCGTAGCCGCTCGAAGAGGACGACTTATAAAAGACCTTGTTCGCAACGACAGCCGACGCGTTGTTGGCACGCGCGAACTCACCGCCCTCGATAGTCAAAGACGCGGCATCGCCCGTTATGCTGATGGCATCGTCGAACGTGCCGCCCTTGATATCGAGCGTCGCACTGCCGTCCAAAAGAACGCAACCCTGGTCAGCGTAATTGTTGAGCCCGTCGTTCTTGAACTCGCCGCCCTCGATGGTGGCCTGAGCGCTACCGCCGAAAAGGAGCGCACAATCCGCATTGTTCTCGGTCTCGACCTTGTTCTTATCGCCAAGGAACCTAAAGGTGCCGGAGCTTGCATTGACCGCGGCCATGAGGCCGGTCAGGGAAAGCTCTCTCACGTCGACCGCAGCGCCGGCGTCTTGGCTCACGTAGATGCAGCACTCGCTGCGAGAGCTCTCCGTACCGTTCAGATGACTGTTGATCGTGCCGTTCGTGATCTTGAGCTTTGCGGCAGCCGTGATCTTGATGACGCCATGGTCGTTCTCGTCATAATTCTCGGGAGCGGTAAGCGTTTTGCCGTTGAGGTCAAGCGTGATGCTCTTTGCCTTATCCACCGTGACACATTCGGAAGTGTCGGCGAGCACCCTGACGGTATCGCCATCCTTGGCGGCCTCGACCGCCTCCTGGATCGTCGCATATTGGCGACCGCCCACGATCTCGGCAACTGCAGGATTGGGCTTCCACACGGCCCAAAGCGTTAGCGGCGCCGTAATCGAGTCTGCAAAGTTGAACAGGGTGACGGTGTCGAGGTTCGTATAGTCCTGGTCGGTCGTCCACCCAACGAGCTCATAGCCCTTGCGAGTCGATGCCGGCTGAGCTACCGTATCGCCCGCCCAAACGTACTTATCGCTTACAGCGGTTCCGCCAGACGCGTTGAACTGAACCAAGCATTGGCTCCCATAGGAAAGATTGAGCTTTTGGGCAATGTCCTTTGCCGTGTTCTCATCGCTGAAATACACCGTCCCCAGATTGGGAACGTCGAGGATGCGATAATGCGCCCCGTCATACACATCGTCCTTGCTGACGACCTTGAACGTCCCGTCCTCCTGCTGGCAAAGGACATCATTGTCGGAATCCTTCAACAGCGCGCGAACACTATAGACGTTGTTGGCATTGAGCTGTATGGGGAAATCCGAAAGCGTGCAACCACGGCCGAACTCGGGGTAAGACTGCAGCGTCGACGACTTGGGCTCGCCCGTGCTGATGATGGTTCCGTTTCCCTTAAGGGTAAAGCTCGGAGCCGAAACGCCCGTGGTCGCAGACGCTTCAAGCGTGCTTGAAGCGTCGCCGTACTGCATGTGGATCGCGTTAGGAGATGCTGCAGAAGCGTCGTTGACGGTCGTGGTGTACGAGCCACCGTAAACGAGAACATTACCGCTAGCGATCTCAAGTGCCGCCGCGTTTGTAGCCTGCACGGTCAGATCCGTGAGGGTCACGCCATTTTGGCCGTTAGCGATCTGCACCGCGGCGAGCCTGCCGGTGGCGCCGTTTTTAATGGAACCCGGACCGACGACCTTAAGGCCTGCGCTCTGGAAGACCGCAAGGGCCGCAAAGGTATAGGCCCCGTTGATCGTCTTGCCGTTAAGGTCGAGCGTTACGGATTTCGCACCGTTAATGAAGATGGAGCCGGCAGTGTCCTCGGCAAGATAGTACTTGCCCCCAGTTTTGATTTCGTATCGACTCGCACCGTCGAAATCACTTGCGTGAATGGCCGTGCCCTCTGTTCCGGCAAAAGCGGAACCAGGCAGCGCGAACACGACGGCGCAAAGCGCGCAGAACGTCAAAACGGCAGATGCAAAGCTCTTGCGCATAACACTTCTTTCTTCCAGTACCGCGCCTACGTATGCAGGGTCGCGGCATCGATCATCCAGACGGACTTGTGAGTGTGTATATGGCCCGATAGCAAAAGGCCACTGAGTGCGATTCCCGATTACAACAGTTTAATCATCCGCCGGCAAAATGCCCCGGCAGAGTATCAAATAACACAACTGCATGCAGCCGGACCGCTTCGCTTGCATGTGCAAAACGAAGTGGCCCGGCAATTCACGCGAAAACTTGGAGGGTTAGAGATACTTGCGCCAGTCGCCATCATCCTCGTCGTCCTCGGCGGCGGCAGCGGCCGCCTCGGCGGCGCGGGCTGCGGCGGCACGCGCGGCGGCATCTGCATACGACTCGTCGTTCTTTGCAGGGAAGTTGGCGAAAACGTGCTCAAAGACGGGCAGGTTCTCGTCCCACTTGCTCGCGGGCACGGCAAAGATCACCTCGCGCACGCCCCACTCGCCGCTCGCAAGCTCCTCACGGAAGATCTCGGCCACGGTCTCGGTGGCGCAACCGAAGTTGCCGCAGCCGAAGGCTCCGGCCACGAGCTTGGTGCGCCCGATCTCGTCGCAGAGCGCAAGGGCAAAGCGGATGCGGTCGCGCAGGGCCGTCTCGATGCGCTCGTCCTTGATTCCATACTCCTCGCGCGCGCGTTTGGCATTAGGCGCGGCCACCACGAGCACGTCGGCATAGGCATGCATCTTGCCGCGCTCAAAGCGCACGCCAGGCACCACGAGGGCGCGGTTGCGGTAGAGCTCGCAGTTAATGTTGCGACGACGGTTCTCCTGATACCAGGAGCGCTTTTCTTTGAGCACGTTGTAGAGGAACGAGTCGGCGCAGAGCTGCTCCTCCTGCGCGAGCGAGCCGCGGATATAGCCGCCGCCCGGGTTCACGAACGAAGCGAAGTCGAGGAGCGCCAGGTCGCAGAACTGCGCATAGCCGCGGCCGTTCTCGAGCACTGCCTGCGTGGCCGTGGCGTCGACGACGGTCACGCGTGCGGGTTCAGGCGCGGGCTCGGGCTCTTCGGGTGCGTCCGCCTCGGCGGCGCCCTCGGCCTCGGGAGTCTCTTCGGTCTCCGCGGCGACCTCGTCGGCAACGGCAGCGTCGTCGGCAGCTACAGACTCGGCGGTGACGGTCTCGACGACCTCCTCGGCAACCTGCTCCGCCGCTTTCGGCTCAGCGGTCGCAGCCTTGGCCGCGCGACGCTCGGCAACAATTGCGGGCATGCCGTCGAACTCGCGCACGCCGGCGAGCAAGTGCTCGATCTCCTTGGACCAGCGCGCCTCCATATCGGCCACATGGCGCTCGGCGGCAGCGGCGCGGGCATCGCGACGTGGGTTGCCGCCGCCCTGGCCGCCACGGCCCCCTCGACGGTTAGCTTTGCGGTTATCGAGATCAGCCATGGCGGCCACCTTTCATCTGTGCTGCAAACATATCGGCCATTATAGAAAAAGCCGCGGCACCGAAACCGCGGCTTGTCTCAAAAATCAGTCTTGCACTCGCCAAACGGTCGAACCCGGAGCGCGGGGACGAAAGCGAAAGGCCGCTGCTATCGGTCATACCCATCGGAACATACGACCGACCTGAGCGGCAGCGGTCCTAGTAGTCCACGGCGGCAGGGCTCTCCATCCATTCGCTCACGAACGCGCCGTAGCGCCCCTCGATGATGGCGGCACGGGCCTGCTGCATAAGGTTCAGCAGATAGTAGATGTTGTGCATCGAGAGCAAGATACCGCCGAGCATCTCCTTTTGCGTGACCATGTGGCGGATGAGCGCACGGCTGTAGCCGCCCGTGCAGACCGGGCAGGTGCACTTGGGGTCGACGGGGCCGGCGTCGTGCGCAAAACGGGCGTTGCGGAAGTTCAGGCGCCCCTCGCTCGAGAAGGCGGTGCCCATGCGGCCGGTACGCGTGGGCAGCACGCAGTCGAACATATCGATGCCGCAGGCGACACCGCGCACGAGCGTGGTGGGGTTGCCCACGCCCATGAGATAGCGCGGTTTGTGCTTGGGCATGTACTCCGAGGCGAGCGGGGCCAGCGTCTCGAACATGGTCTCGTGATCTTCGCCCACCGAGTAGCCTCCGATGCCGTAGCCCGGAAAATCGCCGCACTCCTCCAGGTGCTTGAGGGAGCGCAGGCGAAGATCCAGGTGCATGCCGCCCTGCACGATGCCGAAGAGCGCCTGGTCGGGACGGGTATGCGCCTTGTAGCAGCGCTCGGCCCACATGCTCGAGAGCTCCACCGCGCGCTCCACGTAGGCGCGCGTGGCGGGATACCCCGGGCACTGGTCGAGCTGCATGCAGATATCGCTCCCAAGCTTCTGCGCGATCTCCATGTTGTCCTCGGGTGTCCAGAACACGTGGCTGCCGTCGTAGTCGGTCACGATAAAGCGCACACCGTCGTCGGTGAGCTTGACCGCGTCGTTGTGGCTGAACACCTGGAATCCGCCCGAGTCGGTGAGAATCGGGCCGTGCCAGTTCATAAAGCTGTGCAGGCCGCCGAGCTCGGCGATGGTGTCCTCGCCGGGACGCATGGAGAGATGGTAGGTATTGGCGAGCACGATCTGCGCGCCCAGGTCCTTGACCGTCTGGGTGGGGATGCCCTTGACGTTCGCCTTGGTGCCGACCGGCATGAAGATCGGCGTCTCGATATCGCCATGCGGGGTATGGAGAACGCCCGCTCGGGCAGACGTCGCCGGGTCTTCGGCGACGATCTCGTACTTAAAGAGGGACTGGTCCATCGATATGGCTCCTTGGCTCGAAGGGACTTGGGGCTTAACGGCTGCGCATCTTGAGGGCGCGGTCGATCTCGCGCTGCACATCGCGACGTGCCATGTCCTCGCGCTTGTCGTAGAGCTTTTTGCCGCGACCGAGGCCGAGCTTGAGCTTTACGCGGCCGGAATCGTTGAAATAAAGCTCGAGCGGCACGAGCGCCACGCCGCGGTTGCGCAGCTTACCGTCGAGATAGTCGATCTCTTTGCGATGGAGCAAGAGCTTTTTGCGGCGGTCGGGATCGCGATTCCACACGCCGCCGTTGCTGTAGGGGTGGATATGCAGGCCCACGAGCCAGCACTCTCCCCCGCGGATGATCGCAAAGGTATCGGTGATCTGGCAGGCGCGCTCACGGATGCTCTTGACCTCGGCGCCGGCGAGCTCCACGCCGCATTCGAAGGTCTCGTCGATAAAGTACTCGTGATGCGCCGAGCGGTTCTTGGAGATGAGCTTGTAGGTGCGCTTACTCGGCATCGGATGCCTCGCCCTCGGCACGCTCGGCGGCAAGCTCCGCATCGCCCTCGCGCACGAGCTTGACGAGCGCCGCCACGGCTTCCTCGCCGATCAGGTCGCGCGCGCGGATCGTGAGGCGCGTGGCTTCGTCGGTATCGCCCGCAGCGGAGGCATCGGTGGCGCACATGACGAGGCAGACGGCAACGTCGGCCGAGAGCGAGCAGGGCACGCCCTCGCCGCCGAGCGCGGCCATGACGACCTTGTCCTCTTCTTCGGCAGCCTCGGGATGTTCGGTGGACATGCGGTTGCGCAGGCGCTGCACGCGCTGATCGGCGGGTGCAAAACGGGCGGCCAGGCGCGCGCAGCCCTCGGCTGCATCCACGTTCTGAACCTCGTCGTCCAAGAAGAACTGACCGAGATTCGCCCATGCACGAGCAGCGGAGACGGCATCGCTCGCGCGCTGCAGCACCGAGACGGAAAGAGCCGCCCACTCGCGCTTGTCATCGAGCGCGCGGAAGATCTCGGCGAGGTCGAGACGGTAGTTGCAGTTCATGGGATTCCAGCGAACGGCCTGCATGAGCATGTCGCGCGCGCGCTCGAAATCCTGCTCGCGGATATAGGCGAAGGCGAGATCGGCATAGATGCGGTCGAAGGGCACCGGGACCTGCTCGAGCTCGCGCGGGTCGCGCTCCACGCGGCGGTAGGCCAAGCGCTCGAAGGTGCTCTCGAAAGAGAAGAACTGCAGGTTCTCCTGCGTCTGGCACGAGGCGTCGATATACTCCTCGGCAAGCTCGCGAAGCTTCTCGAGCAGAGGCAGGGCGCCGTCGAGGTCGCCCGCCGCAAGGAAGGTCTCGGCATATTCGATATCGTTCAGGCTGATGGAAAGTTCCATGGTTCCTCCTGTGGCGTTTTGTGCGCGGATAAGTGTAACACGCAGGTATTGCGGCGCCTCGGCCTGCGGTAGCGCGCCCACAAGCTCGGCGCAGGACCGAAGCGGCGCGCAACGGGTGTAACGCCCGATATATGCCCCGGAATCGAGCCCGCATGCAAAACGACAAAAGCATCGGATGCGGCCTTTAGCTCCAAGGCATCCGCGCTACCCCGCGTGCACCAGTGCGAAGTTGAGATGCCCGCGCACGGTGTTGACGCTCTTGATCTCGACGATCGCGCGCATACCGAGCTCAAAACGCGTGCCGCTCTCGGCACCCGTGAACGAGAGATCGCGCTCGTCGAAGTCGAACCACTCGTCGCCGAGGCCTTGCACGGGCACGAGACCCTCGGCCTGTGTGTCGTCGAGGCGCACGAACAGGCCGGCATTCGACACCCACGAGACGCTACCCACGTAGCGCTCGCCGATATGCGCCTCATAGAACTGCGCGATCTTGATCTTCTGTGTGTCCTTGGCGGCAGCATCCGCCGCGCGCTCATGGTCGCTGCACGAACGGCAAAGCGCCGGCGCGACGCGCTCCAGGCACTCCCTGCCGGTACCGACCAGCTGTGGCGCCCGCTCGGCCGCCGCGCGCTTGCCGAGCACATCGCGCGCGAGGAGCATCTTGAGCGCGCGATGAACGAGCAGATCGGGATAGCGGCGGATAGGGCTCGTAAAGTGGCAGTACGCCGGAGCCCCGAGCGCGTAGTGGCCCTCGTTTTGCGGCTTATAGATAGCGCGCTGCATAGCACGGAGCATGAGCGTGTTCACGAGAGGGGCATATGGACCGCCCTCCGCCCCCTCGACCGCTTGCTGCATGGCACGCTGATCGCCGAGAGCGATCTTTGCAGCAAGGTCGCGATCGATCGCACCGAGGCCGGCCAGCGTCTGCGAGGCGGCGTAGAGGCTATCGGGCGAGGGGGACTCGTGCACGCGAAAGGCGCAGACCGTGCCGGCATCGGCCAAGATCTCGGCCACGCACTCGTTCGCGAGAAGCATCGACTCCTCAACGAGGCCCGTCGCCGCCGTGCGATGCCGCGCCGCGAGCTTGACGGGGCGCCCCGCATCGTCGAGCAGGGCATGCACCTCGACGGTATCGAAGTCGATGGAGCCGCGTGCATGCCGAAGCCCCTGTCGCAGCTCGGCGAGCTCATGGGCCGCACTCAGGAACGACGAAAGGTCGACGCCCTCCCCCGCTGCCCTCTGCTCGCATGCCTCGGCCCGAGCCACGGCATCTTGATCGGACGCGTCTTGGTCGGGCAAAACGGCTCCGTCGCGCGCCAGCAGCGCATCGGCGGCCGCATAGTCCATGCGCACGCGCGAGCGGATCGCGCTCGGATACACCTCGACCGAACGCACGCGCCCGCGCGCATCGAGTTCCATATCGACCGTGAAGGCAAGGCGGTCTTCTGCCGGGCGCAGCGAGCACAGATCGCAGCACAGCTCCTCGGGAAGCATCGGCAGCACGCGGTCGGCCAGGTAGACCGATGTGGTGCGACGGCGCGCCTCAAGATCGATACGGCTCCCCCACGTCACGTAATGCGAGACGTCGGCGATATGCACGCCGAGCCTAAAGCCGCCCGTAGCCGTGCGCTCGATCGAGATCGCGTCGTCGAAGTCACGCGCGTCGATGGGGTCGATGGTGAGCGCGAACCGGTCGCGGACATCGCGGCGCAGCGGATCTTCGAGGGCGGAGGCCACATCGAGCCCGAGCGTCTCGGCCTCGCTCACGGCGGCCTCGGGGTAGCCGTCGGCAAGCCCGTAGCGTGCCATCACGCACTGGACTCCCACCTCGGGCGCATCTGCCTTGCCGATGCGTCGCTCAAGCGTGACCGTCGCCGACTCGGAGCGCGTGGGATAGCTCAGCACGCGCGCCACGACCACGTCCCCCTCGGCAACACCCAGGCGCGCGGGCGAGGAATCGCTCGGCATGACAAAGAAATCGGCGCGCAGACGCGTGTCGAGCGGACGCACACAGCCAAGCGGCCCCGCCTTGCGGTAGATACCGACCACGCAGGCAGCCTTGCGCTCGATCACGCTCTCGACGACGGCGCGCATCTCGCCGCGGCTTCCGCGCTTGAGGCCGATCGCCACGGTGTCGCCGTCCATGACCTCGCGCATGGAGCGACCCTGGATCTTAAAGTCGCCCTCGGCTGTGCGCACGAAGCCGCCGTGCTCCACGAGCTGCACCGTTCCGGTGAGGATGGGGCGGCGCTGCGAACGCGTGGGGAACCGGCGGCCGCGCGATCTTTTTCCTCTGCCCATACGAGTTCCTTTCAGATGGCCGACGTGCAAGCACGCCAGCGCAACCATGAACAAAAGAGCCGTCCCCGACGCACGGGAACGGCTCCGAATCACGATCGATACCGCTTGCGGCTAGACCCTGAGATAGCGCCTCATGGCGATAGCCGAGCCGAAGAGGCCGATCACGATGCCGACGATGAGAAGCGCGGCATAGGTGACCAGATAGTACTGGATCGGCATGGTGAAGCTCATCCAGCTGATGTTGCTCTGGAGCTTGGGGACGAGCACGTTGCGGAAGAGCTCGAGCACGCCGATGGCGAGCAGGGCGCCCAGGATGGCCTGCATGATGCCCTCGGTGAGGAACGGCCCGCGGATGAAGCTGTTCGAGGCACCGACCAGGCGCTGAATCGCGATCTCGCGGCGGCGCGCCGTGATCGAGAGCCTGATCGTGTTGTTGATGAAGATGAACGCGATGAAGGTGAGGAGGCCCACCAGGACCACGGCCGCGATGCGGATGTAGTTCGTGATCTGGAAGAGGCGGGTGACCTCTTTCTGACCGTACGAGACGGACGACTCGACGTCGCCGCCGTCGACGATCTTCTTGAAGGTCTTGTCCTTCTTGATCTTGTTGGCGGTCGACTTCACGTGCGAGGGCTCGTCCATCTTGATGGAGAAGGAGCGCGGCAACGGGTTCTTGCCGTCGAGCGCCGAGAGCGTGGACTCGGCGTTGTTCGAGATGTTCTTGGTGTACTCGGCGAGCGCGTCCTCTTTGCTCTTAAAGGTGACGGACTTGATGTTGTCCCAGCTCTTGAGCTTCTTCTCGAACGCCTCGATATCCTTGTCGGAAGCATCGTCGTCGATGAAGGCGTTGATGGTCACCTGGTCCTCGACGGAGCCGATCACGGAGTTGATCATCGCGGAGCCCATGATGAAGAGGCCGATGATGAACAGCGAAAGGAAGATCGTGATGACGGCGCCCACCGAGGTGGTCCAGTTACGGAAGAAGTGCTTGCCGGCCTCCTTGAAGGAGTAACCGATGTTAACGGGTGCCATAGTCTCCGTAGCCTCCCCTCTCTTGGTCGCGAATGACGTGGCCGCCCTCGAGGGCGATGACGCGGCGCTGCATGGAGTCGACCATCTCGCGGTCGTGCGTGGCCACGATGACGGTGGTGCCGGTGCGGTTGATGCGCTCGAGGAGCTTCATGATGCCGAGGGAGATCGCCGGGTCGAGGTTGCCGGTCGGCTCGTCGCAGATGAGCAGCGGCGGGCGGTTGACCATGGCGCGGGCAACGGCCACGCGCTGCTGCTCGCCACCGGAGAGCTGGTCGGGCAGGGAGTCCATCTGCTCGGCAAGGCCGACGAGGCGCAGCACCTCGGGAACCTGGCTGCGGATGACGCCCTTGGGCTTGCCGATGCACTCGAGCGCGAACGCCACGTTCTCGTAGGCGGTCTTTTGCGGCAGGAGCTTGAAGTCCTGGAAGACGGCACCGATCTGGCGGCGCAGGAAGGGGACCTTGCGGTTCTTCATGCGCATGAGGTCGTGCCCGGCCACGAGCACGCGGCCCGAGGTCGGCTTGAGGTCGCGGTTGAGCGTGGAGAGCAGGGTCGTCTTGCCGGATCCGGAGTGACCGACGAGGAAGACGAACTCACCGGGATAGATCTCGATGTTGATGTCGTCGAGCGCGGGCTTGTTGGGCTGCGCCGGGTAGACCTTGGTCACATGCTCCATGAGGATGACGGGCTCGACGCCGGCGTCGCGGGCCATCTTCTTGCGCGAGGCGGCCGCATCGACGGGCGCGAAGACCGAGGTGAATCCCGGGTCGGAGAGCGCGGTGTCGAGATCGGCGACCTCGTCGCGCTGGTCGCTCGTGACCTCGGGCATCGCCGGGGCGGCAGGCGCCTCGGGATCGGGAAGATCGGCGAGCGTCGGAACCTGCGCCTGCACGCCCGTGGTCGTGGGCGAAGGCTCGGGCACCGAAGGCACGCTGGCCTCGGACACGGCGTCTTGTGTATACGTAAAGGGGTTGGCGGCCGGCTGAGCCTGCGGCTGCGGCGCCTGTGTTTGGTCCGGCTTGGCAAAACGCGTTCCCACAGCACCTGACGGCGTCTGGGGAGTATCCTGCCCCGCATCGGACGTGCGGAAGTGGTTACCCACGGTGCTCCTTCTGTCGTGCGTTTAAACTACATGAGCTTTAATATCTTACCAGCAAAGGCGCCGATGCACATATACGACATGCGCGCAGGCGCACTCGGCGGCGCCGTGCGGCACCCTGCCTGCGCAAAAGGCCGCCCGGCTCGCAATGAGCCAGGGCGGCCTTAACGTCAATCTAAAGCACGCTCACCTCTCTGGGCTGGCGTGCCAGGCGTCTCGCAAAACTACTTGCCGAGCGCCGCACGCACCGTGGCAGCGATGTTCTCGGCATCGAGCCCGTAGCGCTTGAGCAGCACTTTAGCGGGACCGGACTCACCGAAGACGTCGTTCACGCCGATCTTGTGCACCGGATGCGGGTCGGTCGCGAGCGCTGCGAGCACCGCGTCGCCAAGACCGCCGATCACGGAATGCTCCTCGCAAGTCACCACGACGCCGCACTTTTTGGCGGAGGCTCGGACGAGTTCCTCGTCGAGCGGCTTGATGGTGTGGATGTTCACGACCTCGGCGGAGATGCCCTCCTCGGCAAGAGCGTCCGCGGCGGCGAGGGCCTCGGCGACCATGAGGCCGGTCGCGACGATCGAAACATCCGTACCCTCACGGAGCACGACACCGCGACCGAGCTCGAATTCGTATCCCTCGGGATCGTTCACCACAGGCACCGCCAGGCGGCCCAGGCGCATGTAGACGGGGCCCTCGTAGTCGAGCGCGGCGCGCACGGCAGCACGGGCCTCGGTATCGTCGGCGGGACAGACGACCGTCATGCCCGGAATGCTCCTCATGAGCGCGATGTCCTCGCAGCACTGGTGCGTGGCACCATCCTCGCCCACCGAGATACCGGCATGGGTGGCGCAGATGTTCACGTCGAGATGCGGATAGCCCACGGAGTTGCGCACCTGCTCAAAGGCGCGACCGGCAGCGAACATCGCAAACGTCGAGCAGAACACCTTGTGGCCGGCGGCGGCGATACCCGCCGCGACGCCCACCATGTTGCCCTCGGCGATGCCGCAATCGTAGAAGCGGTCCGGAAAGGCCGCCTTGAACTTGCCCGTCTGGGTCGCCGCAGCGAGGTCGGCATCGAGCACCACGAAGTCATCGCGCTCGGCACCGAGTGCCACGAGCTCCTCGCCGTAGCTCACGCGCGTCGCGACCAGCTTTTCGTCTGCCATCTAGAGCTCCTTCCCTGCTGCCTCGAGCTCGGCCATGGCCTGCTCGAACTGCTCGTCGTTGGGGGCCTTGCCGTGCCAGCCCACCGCGTTCTCCATGTAGCTCACGCCCCTGCCCTTGAGCGTCTCGGCGACGATGCAGGTGGGCTCGCCCTTGTGCGCACGCGCCTCGGCAAAGGCGGCGCGGATCTTGTCGAAGTCGGCGCCGTCGTCGAGCTCGATCACATGGAACTTGAAGGCGCGGAACTTGTCGGCGATGGGCATCGCGGAGTTGACCTCCTCGATGCTGCCGTCGATCTGCAGACCGTTATGGTCCACGACGAGGCAGAGGTTGTCGAGGTGCTGGTTGCCGGCGAGCATGGCGGCCTCCCAGACCTGGCCCTCCTCGATCTCGCCGTCGCCCAGAAGCGCATAGGTGCGATAGGTATCGCCCCAGTGCTTGGCCGCGAGGGCCATGCCGCAGGCAGCCGAGATGCCCTGGCCGAGCGAGCCGGTGGACATGTCGACGCCGGGGGTGTCGTTCATGTTGGGATGACCCTGCAGGCGGCTGCCCACATGGCGAAGGGTCACGAGTTCCTCGACCGGAAAGAACCCGCGGTTAGCGAGCACCGAGTAGAGCGCGGGCGCGGCATGACCCTTTGAGAGGACGAGACGGTCCCGATCGGCGCGCGCAGGATCGGCCGGGTCGACGTTCATCTCCTCAAAATAGAGGAAGGTGAGGATATCGGTGATGGAAAGCGAGCCGCCCGGATGGCCGGCCTTGGCCGCGTGGACGCCGCGCACGATGCCCTTGCGGACCTCGTTCGCGATGCGCGCGAGCTCTCCGTTCGGCACCGCATGCCTCCCCTGCCCAGACGACGCGCACGAGGCGCAAACCTGCTGCTCTTCTGCCATGTCCATCCCTTCGTACGGTGGCTGTCGACACGAAAACGGCACTACTATATCAGCCAAAATGACCCTCTATCTGCAGAGATGCGCAAGTTTGCCAAAGTGCTAAACCGTTTAGCAAAACGTGTTTTGCGTTGTCGCAGGAAATTGAGCGGATAAACGTTTTAGCGATTTATGCAGACGGCGTGTAAGAGAGCGCGCGATTTCGATTTCTAGTTATACGTATGTTCGGATGTTTCGTCAAGCTATACGAAGCCATTGGCGAATACGCATAGACGAATCGGGGCCGATAGAACCCCGCGCGAGACGCGACCGCTCACCCCTCCAGGCGTTTAAAGCCCTCGCCGAACGCTTCGGTCACGTCGGCGATCATGACGATGGCGTCGGGATCGTGCTGCGAGACGATCATCTTGAGGGTCGAGATCTCGCGACGCTCGAGAATCACCATGAGCACCGGCCTGCTCTCGCCGCTCCACATACCCGTGGCCGAGAGCTTGGTGCAGCCGCGATCGAGCCCGTACATGATGTCCGCCGCAATATCGGGAAAGTTGTCCGAGATGATATAGGCCATGCGTCGACGATTCGCGCCGTCGACGACGGCATCGACCACATAGCCCATGAGCACCATGCCGAGCGCCGCGTAGAGCGCGTTCTCGAGCGAGAACACGGGGGCCGAGAGCGCGCAGATGGCGACGTCGATCGCCATGGTGGTGGATCCCACCGAAAGCGAGGTCTTGCGCGAGACGATCTGGCCGATCGTGTCGGAACCGCCGGTGTTGGCGCCGCAGCGGAGCACGAGCCCGTAGCCGATTCCCGAGAGGATCGAGCCCCAGAGGGCCGAGAGCATGAGGTCCTGACCGGCAAGCGGGGTCTCGAAGAGCGCGAACATGTCGCAGAACACACCGAGGAGCACAAACCCGGTCACGGTCTGGATCACGTACAGCAGGCCGCCTTCGCGTGCCACCACGAGCAGCAACACGGCATTGATGGCGATGGTCTGCACGCCGACGGGCAGCGTGAAGCCGTTTCGGGCCGCGACCTCCTGCACGATGGTCGCCAGACCCGTGACGCCGCCGGCGGCGAGACCGTTGGGGATCATGAAGGTGTCGGTGGCAAAGGCCGCGATCGCGCAGCCGACGATGACCATGGGCAGATCGCGCAGAAAATTCGACTTGATAAGCCGTTCCAGGTCGACGCGTCGTGCCATGTTTCCTCCTCACCGCGCACGGCCCGGTGCCGCCACATGCCGCACCGAGCCGCCGTGCCTCAACAGGCGCGATATCGAATATATTGACCTCCCGCAGTCTAACACGGGATCCCGCCGGCCGAATGCGGCCGCGCTTTTAGATCTCTTGGTCGTCCGCCCCGGGCTCGTAGTCGGAGTTGCCGGTGGCCCAGCGGTGGTACCCGATAACGAACGGATCGAGATCGCCGTCCTCGAGGACCGCCTCGGTGTTGCTCGTCTCGACACCGCTCCGCAGGTCCTTGACCATGCGGTACGGGTAGAGCACGTAGCTCCTGATCTGGTTGCCGAAGCCGATGTTCGCCTTGGGCCCGCGGATGGCCTCGAGCTTCTCCTCGCGGCGCTCAAGCTCCATCTCGTAGAGGCGCGCCTTAAGGATCTGCATGCATGCAGCCTTGTTCTGGATCTGGCTGCGCTCGTTCTGGCACGTTACCACGATGCCCGTCGGCAGGTGCGTCACGCGCACGGCGGAGTCGGTGGTGTTCACGCCCTGACCGCCCGGACCGCTCGCGTGGTAGACGTCCACGCGGATGTCGTCGGGTGCGACCTCGATCTCGATATCGTCGGGGAGCACCGGGATAACCTCCACGCCGGCAAAGGTTGTCTGGCGGCGCTTTTTGTCGTCCGTCGGCGAGATGCGCACCAAGCGGTGCACGCCGGCCTCGGCACGCAGCATGCCGAACGCGTCCTTGCCCTCGACGGTAAAGGTGGCACGGTCGATACCGATGACCTCGGCCGCGGGGCAATCGTTGATCGTGACCTTCCAGGCGCGGCGCGCACAGTACTTCATGTACATCTTGAAGAGCATGAAGGTCCAGTCCTGCGCCTCGAGGCCGCCCTGCCCGGGCTTGATGGTGACGATGCAGTCGCCATGGTCGAACTCGCCGGTAAACCAGCTCGTAAGCTCCAGCTCATCGATGCGGCGCTCGAGCTCGCGGGCGGCATCGGCCGCCTCGGCCACGAACTCGTCGGCATCGGGGTCCTCCCCCATCTCGCCCGCGAGCTCAAGCGCGGCGCGAGCATCGGAGAGCTGGGTCCGTGCCTCGTCCACAGCGGAGATATCGGCCTTGGCGGCGGAGATCTCGGCCATCACGGCACGTGCCGCATCGGCGTCGTCCCAAAAACCGGGCTCGGCGCTTCGGGCCTCAAGCGAGGCCACGCGCGCGGACTTCTCGTCGAGATGCAGATAGCCCTCGACCTCGTCCAATCGCGCAGCCAGCGCGTCGAGCACGGCAGCATCCACCTTCTTGGCTTCGGCCATTCTCTTATGCCCTGCCGTGGCAGTTCTTGAACTTCTTGCCCGAGCCGCAAGGGCACGGGTCGTTGCGTCCCACGTTCACGAACGGGTCGCCCGACTCGCTCTTGCGATAGGTCTGAACCTGGCCGGCGGCATTAGCGGCACCCGGACCGCCCTGCACGAGCGCGCGTGCCTGGGCTGCGGCAGCCTGCTGGCGCACGGCACTCTGTGCGTTGTCGCCGTCAACGTCCTCCGGGCCGGAGTACTCGGCGCCCTCGAGGGCCTCTTCCTTGGGCTCGGGGATGGGTGCAGCTCGTTTGATCTCGATGCGCAGAACGGTGCGCAGGTAGTCCTCGTACATGGTGTCGACAAGCGTCTGGAATGCGCCGTAGGCCTCGGTCTTGTACTCCACGAGCGGGTCGCGCTGACCGAATCCGCGCAGGCCGATACCGGTCTTGAGATAGTCCATCTCCTGCAGGTAGTTCATCCAGCGCGTGTCGATCACGCGGAGCATGACCTGCATGTTGAGCTCGCGCATGAGCTCGTCGCCCAGTCGCTCGGCCTTCTCGGCATAGCACTTCTGCACGTAAGCCAAAACCTCGTCGACGAGCTCCTGGTAGGGCTTGTCCTCAAAGGCCGGTGCGTCGAGGTTGCCCGTGAGCTCCTGCACCCACTTGTGCAGTCCCTCGAGGTCGCGCTCGCCCTCGCGGCTGTCCTTGGCGCAGAACTCCTGCACGCAGCGCTCGACGGTGTCCTCGATCACGTCGTTCACGTGCTCGGTGAGGTCCTTGCCGTCGAGGATCTTGTTGCGCTCGGCATAGATCACCTGACGCTGCTTGTTCATGACGTCGTCGTACTCGAGGACGTTCTTACGCATGGAGAAGTTGATGCTCTCGACCTTATGCTGCGCGTTCTCCACGGCCTTTGAGATGAGCTTGGCCTGGATGGGCATGTCCTCCATGTCGGCCGAGACCATCATGTTGGAGATGCGGTCCATCTTGTCGCCGCCGAACAGGCGCATGAGGTCGTCCTCGAGCGAGAGATAGAACTGGGTCTCGCCCGGGTCGCCCTGACGGCCCGAACGGCCGCGGAGCTGGTTGTCGATACGACGGCTCTCGTGACGCTCGGTGCCGATGACGGTGAGGCCACCCGCGGCGAGCACGCGTTCGCGCTCGGCCTTGCAGGTCTCCACGGCCTCGGCATGGTAGCGCTCGAGCTGTTCGGGGTCGATATCCTCCATCGAGATCTGCTCGAACTCAAGACGGTCGCGCACGAGCTCGTCGGGGTTGCCGCCGAGCAGGATGTCGGTACCGCGGCCGGCCATGTTGGTTGCGATGGTCACGGCGCCGAAGCGGCCCGCCTGCGCGACGATATGCGCCTCGCGCTCGTGGTGTTTGGCGTTGAGAACCTCGTGCTTGATGCCGCGGCGCGTGAGCAAGGCCGAGAGCTTCTCGGAGCTCTCGATCGAGACGGTGCCCACGAGCACCGGCTGGCCCTTGGCGTGGCGCTCCTCAACGTCGGCGGCCACGGCGTTGTACTTGGCCTCGACCGTGCGGTAGACGAGGTCCTCGTGGTCGACGCGCTGCACGGGGCGGTTGGACGGAATCACCTGCACGGGGAGCTTGTAGATCTCGCGGAACTCGGCGTCCTCGGTGAGGGCCGTACCGGTCATGCCCGAGAGCTTGTCGTACAGGCGGAAGTAGTTCTGGAGCGTGATGGTGGCGAGTGTCTGGTTCTCCTCGCGCACGAGCACGCCCTCTTTGGCCTCGATGGCCTGGTGCAGGCCCTCGGAGTAGCGACGGCCCTCCATGATGCGGCCGGTGAACTCATCGACGATCTTGACCTCGCCGTTCTGCACCACGTACTGCTTGTCGCGGTGGAACATGTACTGGGCCTTGAGCGCCTGCTGTAGGTGGTTCACGAGCTGGCCGGAAAGATCACCGTAGATGTCATCGATGCCCAGACGGTGCTCGATCTTCTTGAGACCGCGCTCAGTGGCGGCGATGGTGTGCTTGGCCTCGTCCATGACGTAGTCGCCCGTGGGCTCCTGCGGCTCGGTTGCCGAGAGCATGTCGTAGAGGACCTCCTCGCCACGCTCGAGGCCGCGCACGGCGCGCGCGAAATCCTTGTAGGTGCTGGCGCTCTTGGTGCCGGCGCCCGAGATGATGAGCGGCGTGCGGGCCTCGTCGATGAGGATCGAGTCGACCTCGTCGACGATGGCGTAGGCGTGACCGCGCTGCACGCGCTGCTCGGGGCGCACGACCATGTTGTCGCGCAGGTAATCGAAGCCGAACTCGGAGTTCGTGCCGTAGGTGACGTCGGCGGCGTAGGCCGGCACCTTGTCCTCGAGCTCCATGCCGTTCTGGAGCAGGCCCACGGTCATGCCGAGGTAGCGATAGATGCGGCCCATCCACTCAGAGTCGCGCTTGGCGAGATAGTCGTTGACGGTCACCACGTGCACGCCCTTGCCGGCGATGGCGTTGAGGTAGCCGGCGAGCGTTGAGACGAGGGTCTTGCCCTCGCCCGTCTTCATCTCGGCGATGTTGCCCTCGTGGAGCGCCATGGCGCCGATGAGCTGCACGTCGAAGTGGCGCATGCCGGTGATGCGGCGGGAGGCCTCACGCACGGTGGCGAACGCCTCGGGGAGCATGTCGTCGAGCGACTCGCCGTTCGCATAGCGCTCACGGAACTTGTCGGTCTGCGCGCGCAGCTCGTCCTCGGTCATCTTCTCGAAATCGGGCTCGAGAGCGTTGATTTTCTCGACGGTCTTTGCGTAGCGCTTGAGGTCCTTGTCGGAACCGAACGACAGCAGCTTGGACATGAATCCCATATGGTTTCCCTTTGCCTTATCGCCCGCAGCGGATAAGCCCCGCGAGCGGATTACTCAGATGCTCTAACTCTATCCAAATGGCTCCAAAGCTGCGCGCTCGATATGCACCCCCACGTAATTACTACGATGATGCGGCCGGCTCGAGCGAATCGTCGCATGAGCCCGAGAGCTGCGGGACGGCGTGCCCACATGCAACGCGGGCTCAAACAAGAAAAACCCCGCGCCCTCAGGGACACGGGGTTTCTCCATCTCGTCGAGATGGGTGCGGCGAGGTTACTCGGCAGCCTCGACGGCCTCGGTCTCGGTCTCGGCCTCGGGAGCAGCGGCCTCCTCGGCGGGAGCCTCGGCGGCCTTCTTGGCGGCCTCGGCGGCGAACTTCTCGGCGCGCTTGGCCTTCTCGGCAGCCTTGGCCTCAGCGGCGGCCTTGCGGGCGGCCTCGGCCTCAGCGGCCTTGGCTGCCTTGGCGGCCTTGGCCTCCTCGGCGCGCTTGAGCTGGGCGGCAGCGGCGCCACCGAACTTGTCGGAGAAGCGCTGGACGCGTCCACCGGTGTCGACGAACTTCTGCTGGCCGGTGTAGAAGGGGTGGCACTCGTTGCAGAGCTCGACCTTCATCTCGGACACGGTCGCGCGCGTCATGAAGGTGTTGCCGCAGGAGCACGTCACCTTGCAATCAACGTACTGGGGATGGATTCCCTGCTTCATGGTAGGACTCCTTAATTCTAGGGTGCCGGTTACCGGCCGGCACGTAAGGCGCCTTGGTTTCCGACCAAGACAAGAACTTCAGAAGAATAGCATGTGCGCCCGTCTGCACACATAAGCACCACGCCACGGCAACATGCCCAGAGCCGCCACCGCTTGCGCTACAATATCGAACACTGTACCCGAGCAGAGCGCTTGCAGCGCTTTTAGCTCCACACAAGCAGAAAGGCAGCCTCATGGCCGAACTCTCGCCCACCCGCATCGTCATCACCGTCCTCGGCAAGAACCGCCCGGGCATCGTCGCCGGCGTCACGCGCGTCCTCGGCGAGGCGAACGTCGACATCCGCGACATCACGCAGTCGATCCTCGAGGGCATCTTCACCATGACCATGCTCGCCGACATCACCGACTCCACGCTCGACTTCTCCGAGCTCCAGAGCGCGCTCTCCGAGGCCGGCGAGCTCTCGGGCGTGACCGTCTCGATCCAGCGTGAGGACGTCTTCAACTTCATGTACCGCCTCTAAGGCGATCAAGCCCACAGAGGAGGACCCGTGGCATACGACGCAAAGAAAATCTACTACCGCTTTGACGACTACCTGAGCCGCCTGGTGCTCGACTACGACGCGAGCCGTCAGATCGAGCCCGACAGCGAGCGTCTGTACCACGGATTTCCGAACGAGCCCTACGACGAGCAGCTCTATGTTGAGCATAACGTCAAGCGCGGCCTGCGCAACAGCGACGGCTCGGGCGTGGTGGCGGGCCTTACGCGCATCTCGGACGTGCACGGCTACAAAAAAGTCGACGGCGTGGCCGTGCCCGACCGCGGTCGTCTGACGTTGCGCGGCTACAACATCGAGGATCTGGTGACCAACGCCCAGGCCGAGGACCGCTTTGGCTACGAGGAAGTGGCCTACCTGCTCCTCACGGGATCGCTCCCCACTGAGGACGAACTCCGCGGATTTTGCGAGCGCATCGCCGCATTCCGTCATCTCTCGGGCGACTATCTGCATGAGTTCCCCATGACCACCCCGAGCAAGTCGATCATGAACACGCTCGCTCGCGCCGTTCTCCTGCTCTACCGCTTTGACGCCGACCCCGACGAGATCAGCCCCGAGCACGAGATCGACGTCGCCATGTCGATGCTCGCGCGCCTGCCGCGCATCGCCGCCTTCGCGCACATGGCGCGCGTGGCCAAGAGCGAAGGCCGGCTGCCCAAGATCCCACAGCCGAGCAGCGACCACTCCACGGCCGAGACGATCCTGCAGGTGCTGCGTGGCGGTGACGACTACACGCACGCCGAAGCCATGCTGCTCGACGTCATGCTCATGCTCCACGCTGAGCACGGCGGCGGCAACAACTCGACCTTCGCCTGCCGTGTGCTCTCGTCCTCGGCAACCGACCCCTACTCCGCCTACGCGGCGGCTATCGGGTCGCTCAAGGGTCCGCGCCACGGCGGCGCCAACGCAAAGGTCGCGGCCATGCACGACGACATTCGCGCGCACGTGGCCGATTGGGAGAACGACGACGAGCTCGCTGCCTATCTCGGGCGCATCCTCGACCGCGAGGCATTCGACAAGACCGGGCTCATCTACGGCATGGGCCATGCCGTCTACACCCTCTCGGACCCTCGCGCCGAACTCTGCCGGCGCTACGCGCGCTCGCTTGCCGAGGGCAAGGGCCTTGGGGACGAGTTCGCACTCATCGAGCGCATCGAGACGCTCGCACCGCAGGTCATGCGCGACCATGGCTTCACCAAACCCATTTGCGCGAACATCGACCTCTACACCGGTTTTATCTACCAGATGCTCGGTGTGCCCGAGGATCTCTTCACCCCGCTCTTTGCCGTGGCGCGCATGGCCGGCTGGGCCACCCACCGCATGGAGGAGCTCTTCTGCGCGCACCGGATCATCCGCCCCGCGTACAACCCCGTCATCGACACCATGGACTACATGCCCATCTCAGAGCGCTAGAGAGCGACCGAAAGCGTTCGACCACCGGAGCGCCCACAAGAGCAGCCTAAATCGAGGACGCACGCAGCAAATCGGCCCCGCACGCATAAGGTACGCGTGCGGGACCGATTTTGATATGCCGTGACAGAAGACCGGACCAGCCGGACTTGGTTGCGTACGCCCATCGCAACGCAAACGCCCCGCTGTGCAGAAAAGATCCCATCCACACAGCGGGGCGTTTTGGCTCGATAATCCGGGCTTTAGCTATTCGATATAGCTAAAGCGATAAACCTTTACGGGAGCGCTCGGATCAGCAGCTCCCGGCCCAAGATTCTTAACGACCTCGACCAGCACTTTTTTGCCGGAATGCTCCTCCAGATAGGTCTTGAGGAGCTTCATCTTGGCCGGCTGCATGATCGCGAGCATGTCATCGCGCTTGGCAAGCTGTTGCAACGTGTCTTTGTTCGTAAGGTTCCACGACGCCAGGAACTTGTTCCACGGAGCCGTATTGCTCTCCCAACCGCTCACGAGAAGGGCATTGCCCGGATACTCCCACTGCTCGAGCTCAAACGCATCCATCCCCACATACAGCATGACGGTCGTGCGCGCATACACGAAGAGCGTATCGGGGTGGTTCCTTACATATTTCTGGGCCGCCTTGAACGTAGTCGAGCTCGCCTGAACAGAAAGCGGACGAATCACCTTTGCCCAGAAGGCACCCGATACGGCAACGGCCACAAGGCAGGTCAGCACCGGAACAAGAAGACGCGCCCTGCACGTCCGCACACCGAAGTCGGCCTTCTGGGGGTTATCGCCCTCCGAACCGCAGCTGGCCGGCGCCTGCACACATACGCAGAGTGCGAAAAAGGTAGTCATGAGAAGCGGCAGAACCACATGGATGCGAACGCGCGCGCGCATGATAAGCAAACAGCAATTCACAAGCAACATAGCCACGCAGCCGAGCGCAAGCACGCGCACATCACCCGTACGACCGATATCGGCAGTTAAGAACCATGCTGCGGCAGCCATGAGCAGCACCATGCCGAGCACCGCGTAGGTGAGCTTGGCATGCAGGGAATTGATGAGATTCGAGAAGCCGAAATGTTCGACTTTGCTCGAAAGTTTTTTGAAGAAATCGATACTGAACACGCCGTTGTCGGCGAACATCCAGTTGTAAAGCATGTCGACGTCGTTGTCCGTCAGGCTCGAATCGACGCTTTCGACTTCCTTGGCCGTGAGCTCGGGATAATCAAGCGAGGCCCTTCCCGCCTCGAGATACTCCGAGTAGCTCTCCCATCCAGCGGCTGATCGATATGCGAGTTGCCCCGCAACCGCGCAGACCCCAATGCACGCGAGCACGACCGCGCCGCGTGCGATCGAACCGATGTTGCGGTTGCGTGCAAGCACCCAGACAGCAAAGGGGGCAAAAATCACGAGAGCGGCAAGCGCCGACTCCGGACGCAACGAGTATCCATAGCAGACGAGCAGCAGGCCGCCGATATCGCTCGCATGCACGCCGCAAGGCGCATCGAAGGCGGCGCGCTCGAGAATCAAGATCAATCCGACAGAGAACGCAAGGAACGCGACGATGGTGAACGTGAGATACAGCGTCGCTATGAACTCAAAGGCCGCGAGCACGGCGAGGACGGCCACGCGAGTAGACGTGCTCAGTCGCGAGCGGAAAACCGCCGCATAGGACACCGCGTACGAAACCGCGATCAAGCCCAGCAACACGAGCGGGTACCACGGCACGCCCGGGAGCAGACGATACAAAACGGAGAACGAACCGCTCACCAAGATCAGCGAATACGGCATGAGGTAATTAGAGGTATCGCCCAAAAACCGCGCACTCGCAAAGAGAATCTGAGTCTGCTCGTCTCCCGTCATCGGATAGTAGATCTTGAAAACGAGCGTTACCGCAGCGACGAAAAGCGCGGAGAACGCCAAACAGCCGACGGACAACCAGACCGGAAGCCTGCTCCCCCCGCCATTCGCAAAGTGCGTCCCAACTTGGCAAGGCCGAGACGAATCGGCTTTGTCTATGCCGAAATCTCTACCGACAACTGCCCCCATGCTCACTCACCAGCATTCTCTCGGACGGAATCCGTCGTCTCGGCGATGATGTAGCGGGGACGGTCCTTGGCCTCGAGGTAGATGCGGCCCACGTACTCGCCCACGATGCCGAGCGAGAGCATGGTGAAGCCGCCCACGAGCCAGATGGAGATCATGAGACTCGACCAACCGGCGACCACGTGCCCCGTCGCCGCGCTCACGAGTGCATAGATAAGCATGATGAGGCTCACGAAAATAAAGATCCCGCCGAGCATCGTGACCCAGCGGATCGGCTTGACGGAGAACGAGGTGATCCCCTCGAGCGCAAACGAGATCATCTTGCCGAGCGGGTACTTGGACTCACCGGCAAAGCGCTCGCCGCGCTTGTAGTAGACCTTGGCGGTTTTGAATCCGAGCGCGGGCACGATGCCGCGCAGGAACAGATTGACCTCGCGATATTCCGAAAGCGCCGCAAGGGCACGCTTACCCATGAGGCGGTAGTCGGCGGAATCGGAAACCATCTCGACCCCGAGCCAGCGCATGAAGCCGTAGAAGGCCTCGGCGGTGTTGCGCTTAAAGGCCGTGTCGGTGTCGCGGTTGTTACGCACGCCGAAGACGATCTCGGCGCCGGCGGCATGCTCGACGAGCATCTGGTCGATGGCATCGATGTCGTCCTGAAGGTCGGCGTCGAGCGAGATCGAGCAGTCGAAGCCACGCTCGAGGGCGCACATGAGGCCGGCATAGAGCGCGTTCTGATGGCCCTCGTTATGCGCAAAGCAGATGCCCGAGAACAGGTCGTTCTCGGCATGCGCCGCACAGATGAGCTCCCAGGTGCGATCGCGACTGCCGTCGTTCACAAAGAGCACGCGGCTTTCCGATGCCACGGCGCCGCGCGCGATCAGGTCATCGAGTTTGGCGGCAAGACGCTTCTTGGTCTCGGGAAGAACCTCTTCCTCGTTGTAGCAGGGCACGACCACGCACAGGCGCGGAGCCTCCTTGCCCACCGTCATCGCATCGGACATATCGTCCCCTTTCAAAAAACCGGCGGCGGCACCGCCAACGTCGAATCTCACAATAAGCTCTGAGCCTGTAGCCATGCTCCGCATACGCAAAAGCCCGCTCAGGCTTCTCGGAAGCACCGGAGCGGGCAGATGTGAACTAGACCAGCTTGAAACCCTTGCGCTTGCCCACGGAGAGCACGTCGCCCACCTTGAGCGCGCAGGGATCGATGTTGTAGCTCTTGGGAGCCACGGCCACGCCGTTGATCTTAACGCCGCCGCCGTCGATGTCACGGCGGGCCTGGCCGGCACTCGCCGAGAGGCCGAGCTCCTTGAGGAGACCCGCAAGGTAGATCTTGCCCTCGTCGTTGAGAGCGATCTCGATGTGCTTCTCGGGGAACTCCTCGAGCTGGCCCTCCCTGTACACGCGATCGAAGGCGGCCTGAGCCTCGTCGCCCGCACCGGCGCCGTGATAGGTATCGCACAGGTCGCGGCCGAGCGCGCGCTTGAGCTCATAAGGATCGGCCGAGCCGTCAGCGAGGGCAGCATCGATCTTGTCGACCTCGGCAGGCGCAAGGGAGCTCGCCAGACGGTAGTACTTGCCGATCATCTCGTCGGGAATGCTCATGGTCTTGCCGAACATGTCCTTGGGCTCATCGGTGAGGCCGATGTAGTTGCCGTAGGACTTGCTCATCTTGCGCACGCCGTCGGTGCCCTCGAGCAGCGGCATGGTGAGCGCGATCTGCGGCTCCATGCCCATCTTCTCCATGAGTTCGCGGCCGGCGAGCAGGTTGAAGAGCTGGTCGGTGCCGCCCATCTCGACATCGGCCTTGATCTGCACGGAGTCGAAGGCCTGCATCACCGGATAGAGGAACTCGTGTAGGGCGATCGGGGTCTGCGCCTGGTAGCGCTTGGTGAAGTCGTCGCGCTCGAGGATGCGCGCGACGGTGAACTTGCTGCAGAGCTCGAGCATATGCGCGAGGTCGAGCGAGAGGATCCAATCGCCGTTGTGGACGATCTCGGTCTTTTCCGGATCGAGGATCTTCATGGCCTGGCTGACGTAGGTCTCGGCGTTGGCCTCGATCTGCTCCTGCGAGAGCTGCGGGCGCGTGGAGTTCTTGCCCGACGGATCGCCGATCAGCGCGGTGCCGTTGCCGATGATGAGGGTGACCTTATGCCCCAGATCTTGGAACTGACGCATCTTACGGAGCGGAACGGCGTGGCCGAGGTGCAGGTCGGGGCTGGTGGGGTCAACACCGAGCTTGATGTTGAGCGGCTCGTTGCGCTCGAGCTTTTTCCTGAGACCCGCTTCGGGAACGATCTTGGCCGCGCCCGAGGTGATGATTCGCATCTGCTCATCCACTGGAAGCATTGCTTCTCCTTTGAGGTTGCAGCACCCTCGCCCGCAGGCGGTGCTCATCGATTTGGTAACTCGCCTATTCTATCGAACTTCGACGTGTCGGGCGAACCTGCGCCGTCTTCGCACAAGAATATTCGCGAGCGACCGTGCACATCGGTGCGCACGGGCAAGCGTGTACCATCGCGCTCCACGAGAAAACGGCACTCTGCACGGCGCGGGCATGCGGCGCACGCGTGCGCGCATGGCCCCTCAGCGGTAAGCATGCAGTGTTCGCAGACCATGAGCTCGCGCTCGCGTGCCGCCGGACGCACAAAAGTCCCTGCAAAGCCGATGGAGGCCGCAGCCTGTCGCATCTCACGCTCGCGCTCAGCCGAGAGCTCGTCCACGAGCCAGATGCGGGCGGCGCCGAGCCGCACGAGCTCAGCTGCGCACCACGCGTTCGTGCAGAACACAGGCGCGCCCACATCGAAAGCGCGGCCCTCCTTGTGCGCCAGCTCAACCTGAGCGATATTGCGGCAGACCACGCGCCGAGCCTCGTTCACAAAACGCTCGGTTTCCTCGCGATTGTCCGGGCGCAGCATCTCATCGAGCAGCACGGTGAGCCTCGGTACGAGGTCATTCCAGGCGGAGTCGTCTACGATGCGCCAAGCACAGACGGCGACCTCCTCGCCCGCCCCGAGGAGTACTTGAGCCATATCAGGGTCGTCGGCAACCGTGACACGCTCCGGCCCTCCCTGATCGCCGTATGCGGAATCTGCACCCTCGCAACGCATGCCCGGGCCCACCTGGCGCCGCCCCTTATACAGCCCCTCTTCCGCAGGGGGCTCAGCGGAAGAGGCGGGCTTTGACGCAAGCTCGAGCGCCGCCGTCTCCATCGCCCCCACTGCCGCCTCGGCCTCGGCGAGCACGCCGGCGCTCCGTATGAGATAGACCGCGCACCCAGCAGAGATCTTTCGTTTGCACCGAACCGTAAGGACCTCACCCGCGGCAGCATCGGCGGGGCACGGCACCTGCGGCCAGCGTTTGGGCACATCGGCAGGCGCGTCCTTGCCCGGATAGAACCGGATCTCGAGCATGTCGCCTGTGCTCACGGGCGCATTCAAGCTCACGTCGCACTCCTCGCGCCGCACGGCGACCACCTGCCCCACGCGAACGCCCTGGTTGGACGAACGCTCAAAGCTCATGAGCTCCGCGCCGGATTCGCCTCTAAGATAGGCATCCGTAAAACCGCGATTGAACGAACGAGCAAGCTCGCGCTCGAGCGCGGGCACGTCGAGTTCCGCGCCCTCGGCAACCGCATCGAGCGCGGCGCGGTAACAACGAACCACGTTATAGACGTAGTCGGGGTTCTTCATGCGCCCCTCGATCTTGAGAGACGCCACTCGCGCACGGGCGAGCTTCGCCACGTACCCGATTCCCAGATAATCCTTGGGACAGAGCAGCTTGTCGCCCTCAGTGCGAGCGCACAACTCCCCTGCCTCGTCCTCAAGCGCATACGAGAGGCGACATGGCTGCGTACAGTCGCCACGGAGAGCCGAACGACCGCGCCGCAGCGCCGAGAACGCGCAGGCGCCCGAGTACCCGATGCAGATCGCGCCGTGCACAAAGCACTCGATCGGCACCCCTTCGGAGCAGAGTTCCGCGATCTCGTCCAAAGGCAGCTCACGCGCAACGGTGACGCGCTCCACCCCGAGCTCGCGCGCGGCCAAGCGGACCGCCTCGGGCGCATGCACGCCCGCCTGGGTGGAAAGGTGCAGCTCCGCCTCGGGAAGCTCGGCTCGCAGCCGGGCGACGAGGCCGAGATCGGCCACGATCAGGGCATCGGCCCCCGCCGCCAGCGCCCGGGATGCGAGCGAGACGGCATCATCGAGTTCGTCATCGTAAAGGGCGATGTTCATGGCGACGTAGACCCGAGCACCCCGCGCATGGGCGAGAGCCGCTCCACGCTCCAGTTCAAGCATGGACAGACCCTCGGCGCTTGCCCGGGCGCTAAAACGCGAGAGCCCCGTGTACACGGCGTCGGCGCCGGCGGCAAGAGCCGCGAGCAGGGCGCGATAGCCGCCCGCGGGCGCCAGCAGTTCCGGCATGCGTTCTGGCACAGCCACCCCCTTCCACGCGGACGCACCCGCGCGATGCAGTTTGCGAAGAATTGCCCAAGGGCGCCGCGAGCGGTCGCCCCACAGGGCCATTGCGGTAGAGTATAAGCATTTATGTTCTTCGCTTACATGCGGGGCGAGACCGCTCTCCCCGCTCAGACCCCACAGGAGGTCAACATGGGTCCTCGCGAACGCCAACGTCGCCGCCGCGCAAAGACGCATACCGTTCCCGTCGTCATCTTCTCGTTCTTCGCCTTCATGCTCGTGGCCGGCATAGCTTTCGGCGTGGGCATGGTCGGAAACGTGAACAGATGGCTACAGGACCTGCCCGACTACACGAACACCGACGAGTATCTCGTCTCGGAGCCGACGAACATCCTCGACGCCAACGGCGACAAGATCGCGACGCTCTATGCGCAGAATCGCAAGACGGTCGAATCGAGCGAGGTCAGCCCCTATATCCTGCAGGGGACCGTCGACGTCGAGGACGAGCGCTTCTACGAGCACGGTGGCATCGACCTCTACGGCATCGCGCGCGCGGCGGTGGCAACGCTCACGGGCGGCCACGAAGGCGCATCGACCATCACCCAGCAGCTCGTGCGCAACACGATCCTCTCCGACGAGCAGTTCACCCAATCCATCGAACGCAAGGTCCGCGAGGCCTATATCGCCATCAAGATGGAGGAGATCTACTCCAAAGACGAGATCCTCAACATGTATCTCAACACCATCTACTACGGTCACGGCGCCTACGGCATCGAGGCGGCCGCGCAGACCTATCTCTCTAAGAGCGCCAAGGACGTCACGCTCGCCGAGGCCGCTATGCTCATCGGTCTGCCGAACTCCCCCTCGCTCTACGACCCCACGCAGAACCCCGATCTCTGCAAGTCGCGCCGCAACAAGGTCCTCGACAATATGCTGCGCCTGGGGCACATCACACAGGAGGAGCACGACGCGGCGCAGGCCGAGGACATAGTGCTGAACGTCACCGAAACGTCGAGCTCCGGCATCGAGGTGTACTCGCAGCCATACTTCGTCGACTACGTGCGCAAACTCCTCAGCCAGGAATTCTCGACCGACGTGATCTTCAAGGGCGGCCTCACCGTCAGGACCACGATCGACCCCACCTACCAGAGCGCTGCCGAGGAGGCCGTGACAACCACCCTGAACGAGGTCGGTCTCTCCGACCTACAGGCGGGCGTTGTCGCCATCGACCCCAAGACGGGATACATCAAGGCCATGGTCGGAGGCCGCGATTACAACTCCGATGCCAACCACATCAACTACGCCACGGCCAAGCGCCAGACGGGTTCCTCGTTCAAGGCCATCACCCTGGCTGCAGCCATCAGCGAGGGCATGAACCCTAACATCACGCTCAACTGCACATCGCCTATCCAGATGAGCAGCACCTGGAAGGTTCAGAATTTCGCCAACCACAACTATGGCTACATCTCGCTCAAGCGCGCGACCGAGGTATCGTCGAACACCGGCTACGTGCAGGTGGCGGACGCGATCGGCAATGACAAGATCATCGAGACCGCCAAGGCCATCGGACTTAAAAACGTCGACTTTCTCGACACCCCGGCCATGACCCTCGGCACGAGCTCGATCTCGCCGCTCGAGATGGCCGGCGCATATGCCACCTTTGCCGCCGGCGGCCAGCAGCGCGATACGATCGCCATCACCGAAATCACCTCACGTACCGGAGAGACGCTCTATAAGCACGAGGACAGCCCCACTCAGGCGCTCGCCGCAGAAGACGCGCAAGCCGTGAACGAGGTGCTCACCGGCGTCGTCTCGAGCGGCACGGCGACCTCCGCGCGCCTCTCGGTGAATCAGCCCGTTGCCGGCAAGACCGGCACCACCGAGAAGACCGACAATCTCTGGTTCTGCGGCTATACCCCGCAGATCTCCGTTGCGGTATGGACCGGCTACAACTCGGGCGAGACCATCAAGCGCTACGGCACGACCATGAGCACGTCCAACCTGCCGCAGCCGATCTTCCGACGCTTCTGCAACAAGATCCTCGCCGGGTTCGACCGCGAGGAGTTCCCGACCACCGATGTGGAACCCGAATACAAGGCCAATTCCGAGTGGAAGCTCAAGGCCACGAACAGCAGGAGCAACTCCAGCAGCTCCAACAGCACAACCACGACCACAACGACCACAACGACGACGACCGAGACCACCCAGCAGGAAACCACAACCGGCGGCACCGGTGGCACCGGCGGCACGGGCGGCACGGGTGGCGACGGTACGGGCAACCAAAATACCAATACCAACACCAACACCGGTAACACCACCAACTCCGGAACGACCGGCGGCACCACCGGAAACACGACCGGTGGCAACACCGCGGGCGGCACCACGACGGGCGGCACAGAGAACAACTCCGCGACCACCCAGTAGTCGCAAGCGAGTCACGAGGAGCAGATGATGCAGCGGGGTCCCGATCGAATGATCGGGACCCCGTTTTCGATTTCAAGCATTCAGAGCCGCATGGCCGAAAACGAACCAACGACTGCAAGCAAAAAGGTGCCCCCACGGCCACTCGATGGGACCGCAGGGACACCTTGACCCGTTTAAGCAACGCGAGCGTTCGCTTGCCCGCAGAATGCCATGTTTAACGCTTGCTTGCGCAGCTTAGCTTGCAGATGAGCTTCTCGAACCGCTCCCCCGCCGCCGGCGTTTGCGCCACGACCAAAACGGTATCGTTGCCCGCAAGCGAGCCGAGCATGTCGGGCAACTCGGCCGCATCGATCGCAGCCGCGATACCCGAGGCGGTTCCCGACTGCGCTTTGATGAGAACGAGGTTGTCGGTACGGCTCACGCCGCACACGAGCTCCGAGACCATACGCTGCAAATGCAGGTCCTCGGCAAGGACGTACATGCCCTCGGGAAGCTTGCGCAGGCCCATGTCGGCGATATCGCGCGAGACCGTGGCCTGTGTGCACTCAAAACCGAGCGCGCACAACTCGTCGACGAGAACGCGCTGCGTTCGCACGTCGTTATTGCGCACGATCTCGCGAATGGCATCTTGGCGCCCGCTTCTCTTCTTGGCCATCGTCTCTGAGCTCCCCATACGTATCCGTTGACGTTTTGGATAGTTTAGGAGAGATACGGCTCATCGCTGAATAATGTAACCGTTTAGACTCAATCAGCCGCATAGAGGCCCCAAGGCCCCATATCGCATCTATCGTCCGGCGAGAGCAGGAGAGCGCCGCATGACCGGGTGTAGCAGGTTTGCCGCCCAAGCGCCCATACAGCATGCCGCAACGTTCTTCTTGGCGATGGATGAGTACATGAAGCCGAGCTCGCGCCCATGGCTCCTAAGAGCCCTGACGGTCTTCTGCGCGTCCTCGCTCTCGACGATATCGCGCACGCGGGCGTTTCTCTCGATGGACGAAACCGACTGCGGACTCAGGCAGATGTTCTCGATGCAGGCGATCAACTTTCTAAAATGGCGCTTGCTTAATGCAAGGGCGACATCCGGGTCGTCTTGGGCATCCAGGCGGTGCACCAGACTCTCAAAGTGCTTCTGCTCCACCTCGAGCCGGGCGCGATCCCTCGGGTCATAGGCACCGGCAACAGGAGACACCGTGGTATGGCAAAGCGCGCCGGGAACCGAGGCCAAGCTTGAGGCCGCGCAAAGGCACAGGGTCGCGAACCCGCAATCGCCCTCGAGCGCCACACCGTCGAAGTCGCTCAGTTCAAAAAGAGAGCGTCGAACGATCAAACCGGAGCAGCAATCGAACGCATCGGACGCGATAAGCGCGGGCAAAAGCGACTTGAGCTCACTCTCGTCATGTGCAACGAGCGAACGGTAGTCGGCAACACGGCTATGGCACTCGCCGCGTACATCGTAGCTATCGAACTGCCGGTTGGGAAGCAAAAGATCGAAGGACCCCGCACGGGCCTGAGAGACGACATGCTCAACCGAACCCGGAGCAAGCCACTCATCGCCGTCAAGGAACAGCACATAAGGAGCGCGCGCGCACTCTACGCCGCGCACGCGGCCGCACATAAGATCGCAGGAATCGAGGGAGAGGGTATCGATACGCACGTCGCGATCCGCGAACTTCTCGACGAGCTCACTCGTGCCGTCGTCAGAGTCGCAGTCGACAACCAGGAGCTGGAACTCATGCGAAGCCTCGGAGCTCAGAATCTCGACAGCGCGCGCGATATGCTCGCGCGCGTCATGGACGGCCATCACAATGGAGACGACCGGGTTCAAGAGGTTCGATCGCGGCAAGCTCAACCCTCCTAGAGATTCGAGAACTTGGCGCTTATGTTACAACCGGCAGCACGCACACGACGCCCTGCCCATGCACTGCACGGCATGCACAGAGCTTCAACACCCAAGCGTCACAATCGATGCGAATGCACGTTTAATCGATGGGGATCAAGAGTCCATCGGGATAGTCGACGCCCATGAATGTGAGTCCGCATGCCGGCGCTGTGGGGCCCGCGGCACGGCGGTCACGAGCATCGATGACCGCGCTCACCCACTCAGGATCGCGTCGATGCATGCCGACCTCCACAAGCGTGCCGACGATCGTGCGCACCATGGAATGCAAAAAGGCGTTACCGGTGATCGTGAAGGCGAGCACGCCCTCGCCGAATTCTTCCGTGCGCTCAAAGCCGACATCGAGCACACAGCGATGGGTCGGCTTTCCCACGGCAGACGACACCTTGCAGAAGCTCTTGAAGTCCTGCTCCCCGAGCAAATGCTCGGCAGCCTTTGCCATGGCCGTCTCATCGAGCGTAAAGCGATGCCACCACACGTAGTCACGCGTCTGCAGCGGACGGATATCGCGATCGGCGATGCGATACGTATAGGTGCGCGAGAGCGCATCGAAACGCGCGGATGCGCCCGCAGGGGCCCGATAGACGCCCCTGAGAGCGATATCTGCCGGCAGGAGGGCATCCATGGCCCTAACCCAGCGACGACGCGCGACGGAGAGCTCATCTGCCGTAGCAGGAACGCTCACGTACTGAGCCTGCGCATGCACGCCGGCATCGGTCCTGCCGGCACAGGTCATATCGACCGGCCTCCTCAGGAGCGTCTCGAGCGCCCGGCGGATCTCGCCCGCAACCGTGGTCTGGGAGGGCTGTTCCGCAAATCCGCTGTAAGCGGCCCCGTCATAGGCGATCTTAAAGAAGAGGGTTCCATCGATTGTCGGCGCAAGGTCCGTCTGGCGGGGAGCGGCCGCCCCTTCGCGGCAAGGGCTCGCCGAGCCCTGGACATCGGCGTCGCAAGATTCGCACTCGAGAGCAACGGCTGCGCCCGCATGCTCCGAAACAGCCTTACCAGAATCGCATTTACCATCAAGCTGAGACACGGCGTCCCCTCTCCTATCGATACCTTCTACATCACTATAGAACCCGTCCGCAAGCAGAACCGGTGACATAGCGGCGTACAGAAGCTCCTAGCCAACCAGCCTGCTCACGGCAACGATAGCCGCGATCGCCACCAAACCGAATGCAAGCACAAAACGATCCCGTGCAGGTAAGGGCGCAGGAGCAACTACGCGAGGGCGATCCTCGCGATAGCAGCGCGCCTCCATAGACATCGAGAGACGGTCCGCTCGCCTAAAGAGAGCGACGAGCAGCGGTGTGAACACCGAGACCCACACCCGAAGGCGACCGAACATGGAGCCTTCCGAAAACGCCGCCCCGCGCGACTCCTGGGCTGAACGGATCGCCGTGAACTCATACGACACCATAGGAAAAAAGCCCAAAGCAAGCGCGAGAGCAAGCGCTGCGGCCTGAATGTTACATCCAAGCGCCTCAAGGGGCCTCAGAAGCCGAATTACGGCATCGACCAGTTCCTCGGCAGTCGTTCTTGCAGCAAAGGACAAAGCCAGCCCTACGAGCAGCAGAATGCGCGAAACGGCAGCCGCCGCACGCATGGCACCGGCATACGAGACGCCCAGCGTCCCCACAAGCGGTATCGTTCCGGAGCCATCGAGCACGAGAGCGTTGAAGAGCACCGTGAGGACGAGTACCGCCAAGGCGGGCTTTGCCCCGCGTGCCACATCCCCAAACGGCACATGGCATATGCGCAAGACGGCGATCAGAGCAAAGACCCACAAGATAACGCCCACAACGCCCGAGCTCAGAAAGAGAGAAATCGACGCAGTAAGCAATAGTGCGATCTTCACGCGCGCATCGACCTGCATTCCGCTCCTCTCTCCTATGGCTCTGAACAGCGATCGTTCTCAACAAAAAAAGAGAGGCACGCAAGGTGCCCCTCTTTTCGCAAGTGCTCTATACCGGCAGCAGATGCTACTCGGCGGTCTCCTCGGCGGAGTCTTCGGCCGGAGCGGCCTCGGTCTCGGCCTTGGGCTCCTCGACCTTCTTGGGAGCAGCGGCCTTCTTGGGGGCCGGAGCAGCCTTCTTGGCCTTAGGGGTGCAAGGCTCGGTCACAAGCTCCATGATAACGATGGGAGCGTTGTCGCCCTTGCGCTTGCCGAGCTTCATGATGCGGGTGTAACCGCCGTTGCGGTCGGCCCACATGCCCTGAGCAGCCTTGTCGAAGATCTCGGCAACGAGCTGCTTATCGCCGAGCTTGGCGATGGCCAGACGACGGGAGTGCACGTCGCCCTTCTTGGCCCAGGTGATGATCGGCTCAGCATAGCCACGGAGAGCCTTGGCACGGGTCTCGGTGGTCTTGATTCGATCGTAGGTGAAGAGGGCCTGCGCAAGGCTCTTCTTCATGGCCTTGGTGTGGCTGGCGTCGGTGCCGAGCTTCAGGCCTTTCTTAACGTTGTGACGCATGGTCTCGTTTCTCCTCTATATGCAAAGCGTTAAGCCTTAAGGCTCAGGCCCATGGACTCAAGCTTGTCCTTCACTTCCTCGATCGACTTAACACCGAAGTTGCGGATGTTGAGCAGATCGTTCTCCGAGAACTCGACGAGCTGACGGACCGAGTGGATGCTGGCGCGCTTGAGGCAGTTGTAGGAACGGACGGAAAGGTCCAGGTCCTCGATCTGCTTGTCGAGCTCAGCGTTATCGGTCGTGACCTCGGGAGCGAAGATGGATGCCTCCTCTTCCTCCTCGGGATCCTCGGCAAGATTCATGAAGGCGGCCATGTGCTGGTTGATGATGTTCGCAGCAGACACTACGGCATCGCGCGGGGCGATGGCGCCGTTGGTCTCGACCTCGAGCACGAGCTTGTCGTAGTCGGTGTGCTGACCGACGCGGCAAGCCTCGACGAGCTTGGCGCAGCGCTTGACCGGCGAGTACAGCGAGTCGACGTGGATAACACCGATGGGGTCGTTATCGCGCTTGTTGGACTCGTACGAAACGTAGCCGCGGCCGTAGCCGATGCGCATGCTCATGGTGAGGTGGCCACCCTCGGTGAGGGTGGCGATATGCTGCTCGGGGTTCACGAGCTCGAACTCGGACGGAACGAAGAAGTCCGCACCGGTGACCTCGCAGGGACCGTCAACCGAGATGGTCGCGGTAGCCTCGTCGGTGGTGCCAAGAGCCCTGAAGACCAGACCCTTGACGTTCAGAACGATGTCCGTGACATCCTCAACCATGTTGGGGATGGACATGAACTCGTGCTGGGCGCCATCGATCTGAATGGCCTCGACGGCAGCGCCCTCGAGAGACGAGAGCAGCACGCGGCGCAGGGAATTGCCCAGCGTGTCGCCATAGCCACGCTCGAGGGGCTCGACCTCGACACGAGCGGACGTGTCGCTGATCTCCTCGACGTGGACCTGAGGCCTAATGAATTCTGACATGTATTACCTCCAGCCTCAGCAGCCCGTACGGACTACTTAGAGTAGAGCTCGACGATGAGCTGCTCGTTGATATCACCGCTGATCTGCTCGCGCGTGGGCAGAGCCAGCACGTTGCCAGACAGCTTCTCGATATCGACCTCGAGCCAGCCGGGGACCTCGAAGCGCTCGGAGGAGATCAGGGCCTCCTTGATGGGGAGCAGGTCGCGGTACTTCTCGCCCACGGCGACGACGTCGCCGGGCTTGACGCGGTAGGACGGGATGTCCACGCGGCGACCATTAACGGTGAAGTGGCCGTGGCGCACGGTCTGGCGAGCCTCTTTGCGGGTGCGGGCAAAGCCGAGACGGAAGACCACGTTGTCGAGACGCGACTCGAGAATGATCATCAGGTTGTCACCGGTGATGCCGTTCATCTTGCGAGCCTTGTCGAAGTAGCTGTGGAACTGCTTCTCGAGCACGCCGTAGATGAACTTGACCTTCTGCTTCTCGCGCAGCTGCATGCCGTACTCAGACTCTTTGCGACGGCGCTTGGGCTGGCGGATAGATTCCTTCTTGCTGCTGTAACCGAGCTCAGCGGGATCGATCCCGAGCTGACGGCAGCGCTTGAGAACCGGAGTCCTATCGATTGCCATAGTTTATCGATCCTTTCAGTTACACGCGGCGACGCTTCTTGGGGCGGCAGCCGTTGTGCGGGATGGGGGTCTTGTCCTGGATGCTCGAGACCTCAAGGCCAGCAGCCTGGAGGGAGCGGATGGCGGTCTCGCGACCAGAGCCGGGGCCCTTCACGAAGACGGCGACCTTGTGCATGCCGTGCTCCATGGCGATCTTGGCGCAAGCCTCGGCGGCCATCTGGGCGGCAAACGGGGTCGACTTGCGGGAGCCCTTGAAACCGACCTGGCCGGCGGACTTCCAGGCAATGACGTTGCCCTGGGGATCGGTGATCGAGATGATCGTGTTGTTGAACGTCGAACGGATGTGGGCCTGACCCACGGAGACGTTCTTGCGGTCCGCGCGCTTGAGACGGGTAGCGCGAACGTTCTTCTTAGCAGTAGCCATCTATCTAGCGCTCCTTATTTCTTCTTCTTAGCACCGATCTGACGCTTCGGGCCCTTGCGGGTACGAGCGTTGGTGTGGGTGCGCTGGCCGCGGACCGGAAGGCCCTTGCGGTGACGGAGGCCGCGGTTGCAGCCGATGTCCATAAGGCGCTTGATGTTCTGGTTGCGCTCACGGCGGAGGTCGCCCTCCACCATCATGTGCGTCTCGTCGATGTACTTACGGATGCGGTCAACCTCATCCTCGGTAAGATCCTTGACGCGGGTGTCCACGTTGATCTCGCACTCATTGCAGATCTTGGTGGCAGTCGTGCGGCCGATGCCGTAAATGTAGGTCAGACCGATCTCGACGCGCTTCTCACGCGGAAGGTCGACACCATTGATACGGGCCAACGTAATCTCCTCTCATTAACCCTGACGCTGCTTGTGGCGCGGGTTCTCGCAAATAACGAGCACCTTGCCATGGCGCCTGATGATTTTGCACTTATCGCACATCTTCTTGACCGAAGGACGTACCTTCATCGTTCTTCCTTTCGGTAGTGCTCAAACTACTCCTACTATCTACTCGCCCAGCCGCAGGCGTAAATCACGAATGGCTGGTATTCACACGCAAACCGACCGTAGGTTGAGCTAAGCCTGCGATCGGAAAGAATGCGCGTATGAGCCGTTGCTATTTATAGCGGTAGGTGATGCGGCCCTTGGTGAGGTCATAGGGAGAAAGCTCCACGACAACCTTGTCACCTGGGAGAATGCGGATGTAATTCATGCGGATCTTGCCCGAAATCGTGCAGAGAACCGTATGACCGTTCTCGAGCTCCACACGGAACTGTGCGTTGGGCAGCGGCTCAGTGACCTTACCCTCGAGTTCGATAGCGTCTTCCTTCTTCATGCAATCATCTTTCTCTATAAAACGACAGCGATTGAGTATTCTACAGCACGCCAGGTGCTGCAGGATTATTTACGTAATGCCTACATAACTCCGCCGGCCATGGAGCACCACGGCCCCTGGGCATCGGCGGTGAGGATCTTCGGTCCATCCGTCGTGATGGCGACCGTGTTCTCGAAGTGGGCCGCCGGCAAGTGGTCCTTAGTCGAGACGAGCCAGCCGTCCTTGCCCGAGACCACATGGTTGGAACCCATGGTGATCATCGGCTCGATAGCGATGACCATCCCAGGAACGAGCTCCACTCCCCGACCCGGCTTGCCGTAGTTGGGAACGTTGGGCTCCTCGTGCATGCGATGACCGACTCCATGGCCGACGTACTCGCGAATCACGCCGTAACCGTGCGCCTCAGCGAGCGTCTGGACGGCCGAACCGATGTCCCCGATGCGATTGCCGGGGACAGCTGCGTCGATCGCGGCCTTGAGGCAGTCGCGCGTGACCTCGCAGAGGACCTTGACCTCGGGAGCGGGGGTGCCGACGAAGAACGTCCAGGCGTTATCCCCCACCCAACCGTCGACGACGGCGCCCGTGTCGATCGACACGATGTCGCCGTCGCGTAGGATCACCTCGGGGTTGGGGATCCCGTGGACCACCGCATCGTTCACCGATGCGCAGACGGTCCCCGGGAACCCGCCGTACCCCTTGAAGGCGGGCTTGCCGCCATGCATACGGATGATCTGCTCAGCAAGCTGGTCGAGCTCGAAGGTCGACACACCCGGACGAACCAGGGCGCCGACATGGCGCAGCGCCATCTTGGAGAGGGCGCCGGCCTTCTTCATCTGCTCGATCTCTGCCTGAGACTTGATCTTGATCATAGACCGAGAGCTTCCTTGGCGCTTGCGTAGACGGCATCCATGGACTGGTCGCCGTCGATGGTCTTGAGAAGACCCTGGCCGCGGTAGTACTCCACGAGCGGCGCGGTGTTCTTCTCGTAGACGTTCAGGCGGTTCTCGATCGTCTCGGGCTTGTCGTCGTCGCGCTGATACATCTCGCCGCCGCAAGTCGGGCAGACCTCCATGGAGGCCGTACCGGTGTGACCGCAGGCGCGGCAGGTGCGACGCGAGGAGAGACGATCGATGATGACCTTGGCCTCGACATCGACGAGCAGGGCGCAGTCAAGCGAACGCTCGAGGGAGGCGAGCTCGGAATCGAGCGTCACAGCCTGGGCGGTGTTGCGCGGGAAGCCGTCGAGGATGAAGCCCTTCTGGGCATCGTCGGCGGCAAGGCGCTCCTTGACGAGGTCGATGACGAGCTGGTCGGGGACGAGCTCGCCGGCGTCCATGTACTTCTTGGCCTGGACGCCGAGCTCGGTGCCGCCCTTGACGGCAGCACGGAGCAGGTCGCCCGTGGAGATATGCGCCACGCCGAACTCAGCGACGAGCTGCTGCGCGACCGTGCCCTTGCCGGCGCCCGGGGCGCCCAAAAGAACGATGTTCATACCTATCCCCTACTTACTTGAAGAAACCGTCGTAGTCGTACATCTTGAGCTGACCCTCGACCTTGTCGATGGTGTCGAGCACGACGCCGACCATGATGAGGATGGACGTGCCGCCGAACGACTGGATCAGCTGATTGCTCGTGAAGGCGAACACGATGGACGGGACGATGGCGATGACCGCCAGGAAGACCGCGCTCGGAAGAGTGATCTTGTTGAGAGCGTTCTTGATGTAAGCGGCCGTGGCCTTGCCCGGACGAACGCCCGGGATGAAGCCGCCCTGCTTCTTGAGGTTGTCGGCCGTGTCATCCGGGTTGAACACCATGGAGGTGTAGAAGTACGCGAAGAACACGATGAGCACGACGTTGAGGACCCAGTTGAGCCAACCGGACGAGAGAGCGCCCGAGACGGTCTGGATCCAATCGATTCCCGGGAAGAACACAGCGATCTGCGCCGGGAAATACAGCAGCGCGGAAGCGAAGATGATCGGCACGACGCCCGCGGTGTTGACCTTGATCGGCAGATAGGTGGACTGACCACCCATGATGCGACGACCCACGACGCGCTTGGCGTACTGCACCGGGATGCGGCGCTGACCGCGCTCGAGGAACACGATGAACGGGATCACGCAGAGGATCACGGCGAAGATCACGATCGTCACGATGATGCCCGTGGTGCCCTCGTCGACCGAAGAGAAGATCGCTTGGGGAAGCCCGGCCATGATGTTCGCGAAGATGATCAGCGACATGCCGTTGCCGATACCGCGCTGGGTGATGAGCTCGCCGATCCACATGATCAGCATGGCACCGGCCACGAGCGTGCCGACGACGAGGATGTCGAAGACGATCTCGGGGGCACCGGCGCCGTTGAACTCGATGCCGAAGTTCTTGAAGAGGAACAGGTAGCCAACCGAGTTGAGGATCGCGAGCGCGAGCGTGAGATAACGCGAGTACTGGGTGATCTTGGTCTGGCCGACCTCGCCCTCGCGCGCGAGCTCATGCAGGGAGGGCACCACGGCCTGAAGCATCTGGAGGATGATCGAGGAGGTGATGTAGGGCATGATGCCGAGCGAGAAGACCGAGACGTAGCTCAGAGCGCCACCCGAGAAGAGATTCAGAAGAGCCATAGCCCCCGAAGCAACGCCGGAGTCGCTGCTTTGGAAAAGGCCCAGCATCCCCTGGAAGGGGACGCCGGGCACGGGAACGTGCGCACCGACACGGTACAGCACGAGCATGGCTATGGTAAAAAGAATCTTATCGCGCAATTCCTTGATGCGAAAAGCATTCTTAAGACCATTTAGCACGGGAGCTCGACCGACCCTCCTGCGGCCTCGATCTTGGCCTTCGCGGTAGCGGAGACCTTGTCGACCTTGACCGTGAACTTCTTGGTGAGCTCGCCGTTGCCGAGGACCTTGACCGGCTCGAACTCGCTCTTGGTGATGCGGGCGGCCTTAAGGGCGGCACCGTCGATCACGGCGCCATCCTCGAACTTGGCATCGAGACGCTCGACGTTGACGGCGGTGTACTCGATGCGACGGGGGTTGCGGAAGCCCGGAAGCTTGGGCAGGCGCATAGCGAGCGGGGTCTGGCCGCCCTCGAAACCGGCACCCTTGCCGCCGCCGGAGCGGGAGAGCTGGCCTTTCTGGCCGCGACCCGCGGTGGTGCCGTGACCCGAAGAGTTGCCGCGGCCGATGCGCTTGCGGTTCTTGGTGGAACCGGGCGCGGGGGTAAGATCGTGAAGCTGCATTTGCTACTCCTCTACAATCTCGACAAGGTGCTTGACCTTGAAGATCATGCCGCGAACGGACTCATTGTCAGGACGCTCGACAACCTCGCGGATCCTGTGGAGGCCGAGGGCACGGATGGTACGGACCTGGTCCTGCTTGCAGCCATTGGTGCTGCGGACCTGCTTGATCTTGATGGTGTCAGCCATGCTTAGTGCTCCTTACCGACGAACATCTCGGCAACGGTGAGACCGCGGCGCTCCGCGACCTCAGCGGGGCTCGAGAGCTCCTTGAGGCCCTCGACGGCGGCCTTGATGATGTTGAGGCCGTTATCGGTACCGAGGGACTTGGAGAGGACGTTCTTGATGCCGGCAAGCTCGAAGAGGGGGCGCACGGCGCCGCCGGCGATGACGCCGGTACCCTCGACAGCGGGCTTGATGACGATGCGACCGGCACCGTAGTGACCGAGAACCTCGTGCGGGATGGTGCCCTCATCGGTCACCGGCACGTGGAACATGTTCTTCTTGGCGTCGATGGAAGCCTTGGAGATAGCCAGGGGCACCTCCGCGGACTTGCCCATGCCGACACCGACGTTGCCCTTGCCGTCGCCGACGACGACGAGAGCGACGAGGCTCATGCGACGGCCGCCCTTGACGGTCTTCGACACGCGGTTGATGTAAACGACGCGCTCCTCGAACTCGGAGGCCTCGCGCTGCTGCTTCTGATTACGAGCCATGTGCTACATACCTCCTAGAACTCGAGACCGGCGGCGCGGGCACCGTCGGCGAGGGCCTTGACGCGGCCATGATAGATACGGCCACCGCGGTCGAACGTGACGACCTTGACGCCGGCCTCGACGGCACGCTCGCCGATGAGCTTGCCGACCTTCTCGGCGGCCTCCTTGTTGGAGGTGGCGGAACCCTTGAAGGACTCCTCGAGAGTGGAAGCGGACGCGAGCGTCTTGCTGCCGCCCTCGCCGTCGACGATGACCTGAGCGTAGATGTTGGCGTTGGTACGGGTCACGCGCAGGCGCGGACGCTCGGCGGTACCCGAGATCTTGCCGCGAACACGGCGCTGACGACGCTTGAGGCCTGCCAGCTTCGCCTTTTGCTTGTTCATGGAATAACTCCTAAAAGTTCGGACTAGCCTGCACCTGACAGGGTGCGGGCCTTGTGCGGGATGCTTCTACTACTTAGCGGCCTTGCCGAGCTTGCGGCGGATGTGCTCGCCGACGTAGTGGATACCCTTGCCCTTGTAAGGCTCAGGCGGCTTGTGGCCACGGATCTCCGCGGCGACCTGACCGACCTGCTGCTTGTCGATGCCCTTGACGTTCACGTGGGTGTTGTCGGGAACCTCGAAGGTGATGCCCTCGGGAGCCTCGACGATCACGGGATGCGAGAAGCCGAGGGAGAACTCGAGGTTCTTGCCCTTCTGCTGCACGCGGTAACCGACGCCGGCGAGCTCGAGCTTCTTCTCGAAGCCGTTCGACACGCCCTCGACCATGTTGGCGATGAGAGCGCGGGTGAGGCCGTGGCGGGCGCGGGTCTCGCGCTCGTCATCGGGACGGGCGACGGTGAGGACGCCCTCCTCGACGCTGACGGTGAGCTTCTCGTAGAAATCCATCTCGAGGGTGCCCTTGGAACCCTTGACGGCGATGTGGTTGCCGTTGACTGCCACTTCGACTCCGGCGGGAATCTGGACAGGCTTATTACCGATACGAGACACGGTGATCTCCTTTCCTTCTACCTACCGAGTGATTACCAGACGAAAGCGATGATCTCGCCACCGACGCCCATCTTGCGAGCATCGCGGTCGGCGAGAACGCCCTTGCTGGTGGAAATGATCGCGGTACCAAGGCCGCCGCGGACGCGGGGCATGTCGGCAACGCCGGTGTACTTGCGAAGACCCGGCTTGGAGATGCGACGGATACCGTTGATGACCTTGGTCTTCTTGGGACCGTACTTGAGCGTGATGTGAAGGGTCTTCTGAGGCTTGGTGTCCTCGACATCGAAGCTATCGATGTAGCCCTCCTCATGGAGCACGCGGGCGATCTCCACGAGCTTCTTAGAGCTCGGCATGGAGACCGTGGCCTTGTTCACAGAGTTAGCGTTACGGATGCGCGTAAGCATATCTGCGATCGGGTCTGTAAGGTTCATACAGATTCTCCTTCGTTCTTGATGAACACATGCCGCCGGTTCTCCCCCGCCCTTAACGGCGGAGCCTTGACAGCACGTTTCCCTGTCTTCGGGATCGCTCCCGAGACGCTGGCAGTGACTTACCAGCTGGCTTTCTTGATGCCGGGAAGCTCGCCCTTGAGTGCAAGCTCGCGGAAGCAGACACGGCACAGGCCGAACTTGCGGTAGACCGAATGCGGACGGCCGCAGCGCTGGCAGCGCGTGTACTTGCGGGTCGAGAACTTCGGCTCGCGGTTGCACTTGACGATCATCGATGTCTTAGCCACTTATATCCTCCTCACATTGAGTATTTCTCGCGGGAGGCCGCCGGCCCCTTGTGGACCGGCGGCCGCTCCGCAGATGAACCAGTTATTTCTTGAACGGGAAGCCGAAGCCGTCGAGCAGCGCGCGGGCCTCCTCATCGGTGTTGGCGGTGGTGACGATGGTGATGTCCATGCCGCGCTGGTGATCGACGGAGTCGAAGTCGACCTCGGGGAAGATCAGCTGCTCGGTGACGCCCATGGAGAAGTTGCCACGGCCGTCGAAGGACTTGGCGGAGATGCCGCGGAAGTCGCGGATGCGGGGGATCGCGACGGAGGTCAGGCGATCGAAGAACTCCCACATGCGGTCGCCGCGGAGGGTGACCTTGCAGCCGATGGGCATACCCTCGCGAAGACGGAAGGTAGCGATGGACTTGCGGGCACGGGTGATCATCGGCTGCTGGCCGGTGATGGTGCGCAGGTCGCGCACGGCGCCGTCGATGGCCTTGGAATCGGTAGCGGCCTCGCCGACACCCATGTTCACGACGATTTTCTCGAACTTCGGGATCATCATGACGTTCTTGTAGCCGAACTTCTCCTGAAGCTGGCCCTTGACCTCGTCGTTGTACTTGGTCTTAAGACGCGGTACGTACTTATCTGCCATGTTCACTCCTTTATGGGGTTTTAAGCACGGGGCTTGGCCTCTTGCCCTGTGGGCGCGGGTTGTCCTCGTGCCTCCTGCGTCTGCGGTGCGTGCCCTATGGCGCAAGCACGATCGCGAAAATCGACAGCAGGAGCCGACAAAACAGTCGTTACTATACGCGCTCGCAGGCGTGAGCGCCAGAGAAACCTTGCGAGCTGCACAAATCCACAAGGAGCGCACGAGGGTACTCCCCCGGGCCGCCAGTGCCTCGTGCGCACGGAGCGCCCCATCGATTGGTCGCCCAGAAGATGTCGAGGGTGGCCAGCGCCTCGTGCGTGCGGAGCGGTTCGGCATCGAACCTCAACTACAGGGGAATTCGCGTCTCCGCAGTAAGCATTTTGGGGAACAAGTCCTTATAATCAGATAGCTGCTCGAGGGAAGGGGGCGACATGTCGCTCGAACAAGGATCCGATGAACCTATCGGTATCGATACCGATGCCGGCGAGGCCGGTGCGGCCCATTTCCGCGTGAGGCCCGACGAAGGCCCAATCGATGGCCTTAAGGATAGCGTCGACGACTCCCTCGGACATTCGGAGGCATCCGGCGACGAGGCCTCCTTCGATGAAACCGGCGAACCCGCAGATGAGCCGACGTTCGTGCGTCCGCAGGCGCTCCATATGAAGCAGCCGGAACCCGAGCACAAGGGCGCCTCCCCCGACGAGACGCTCATCCTTACAGCCGATGACCTTCGCTACCTGAGCGAGCTCGAGGCAGCGCAACTTGCGGCGCGCGAAGCCGAAAGCGCCGACGATGAGGGCACCGAGACCGTCGAAGACGAGGAGCGCACGGGCGAGGGTGCCGACGATATCCGCGTGGACGGCCCGGGGATCAGCGGATACGGCACGCGCCAGATCACCCGCGACGAGCTTTTGGACGAATACGAGTCGATGGATGGCCTCTTGCACGAGGATCCACCCGAGCCGCTCTCGCAGCACGGCAAGATCGGGGTCGCAGTGGCCGTCCTCTCGCTGCTCATCGTCATCGTGTTCGAGGGCTACTTTCTCTTTAGCGCCAAGAGCTGCACGCCGTCGCAAGGCGGGGGCGAATCGCAGACCTCGAGCTTTCTCGACGTACAACCGCTCAAGCGCGACCCCAACGTCGACCGCTCCTAGACCGCACAACAGACCCAGCAGCCCCGGCAGAACGCGCGCCCTCGCAACCTTGTGCGAGGGCGCGTTTTTGAATGCCGACCCGATCGTTGCGCTCTAGGCCTCAGGAAGGTCCCATGCCGCACCGAAAGTCGCCGCTCATGCGAAAAGCCCTCGAGACATCTGCGCGCTAAGGACTCCACCCGACTGCTCGTCGCGCCGGATCGGCCGGGCGCAGCGGCGCATCCTTGTTACTCCCCCACCGGCAAACGAACAGGCACCGCAGCGCCCGGGACGCCACGGTGCCTTTGTTCGGTCTATGCCGGCAGCCGCTCAAGGCGACTGGCCACGTTACTCCGCGTCGACCTCGACAGGCTGGGCGGAGCCGAAACCGAGGATCGCGTAGAAGATCGTGGGCAGAACCACGAGGCCGACGGTGAAGCCCACACCCTTGCCGAAGCGCTTGGCGAGCTGGTTGAGCACGACGCAGCGGAGCACGAAGAGCGCGAAGGCGCAGGCGCCGGCGATCATCTTGAACGAATCGCCATCGATGGCACCGAAGATGTAGGACGCGGCATCGAGCACGGTGAAGACGATGCAGAGAGCCTGTGCGCAGCCGGCAGCGCTGGAGAGCACCCACTCGCTGTAGATGGGCACGACCTGTGACCAGCCTGCGCCACCGAGCTTGTTAATCATCTTCCAACGGGCGATGACGTTGACGATCGCGAGGGCGATAAAGACGAGGATGACCACGATGCTGATCGCGCCCAGGGCGGCGAACAGCGCGTTGGAGTCGGAGGTTGCGAGGGTGCCGTCCACGCCGGCCTGCTCGAGGATCTGCTCAAGAGTCATGTCTTCCATCGTTCTTTCCTTTCGATACAAGGGCTTGCGCCCTTTGACCTTCTTGCTGATGCAAGTGTAGCGACCTAAAAAAGAATGGACCCCCCTTATGAGAGTCCATCTTTTGTTAAGAAGCCCGGGTCTGTGCAAGCGTTCACGCGCGGTTGAGGCAAAACTCTCGCAGGCTCCCACTATGCATGTGCTAGTCGAGTTCCCGCAGGCCTTGGCAGAGCTCCCAATATTCGCCATGGAGCGCATAGAGCTCGTCGTGCGTTCCGCGCTCGATGATCTGGCCACGCTCGAGCACCATGATGGCGTCGGCATCGCGGACGGTCGACAGGCGATGCGCGATCATAAAGGTCGTGCGCCCCTGCATGATGCGGTCCATGCCGCGCTCGATGAGCTTTTCGGTACGCGTGTCGATCGAGCTCGTGGCCTCGTCGAGGATGAGCACCGGCGGGTCGGCCACGGCAACGCGCGCGATGGCCAAAAGCTGGCGCTGGCCCTGGCTGAGGTTCGCGCCATCGGCCGTGACGGGCGTATCGTAGCCCTGCGGCAGACGGCGGATGAACGAGTCTGCGCAGGCGGCACGGGCGGCCTCGCGCACCTCCTCGTCGGTGGCGTCGAGCTTGCCGAAGCGGATGTTCTCGGCGATCGTTCCGCTAAAGAGATGCGTATCTTGCAGCACGATGCCGAGCGAAGCGCGTAGGTCGGTCTTGGCGATATGCCGCACGTCGATGCCGTCATAGGTGATCTCGCCCGCATCGACCTCGTAAAAACGGTTGATGAGATTGGTGATGGTCGTCTTGCCGGCGCCCGTGGATCCCACAAAGGCGATCTTTTGGCCCGGGTGCGCGAATAGGTCGAGCCCGGTGAGCACGCGCTTGCCCGGCACGTAGGAGAAGTCGACCGCATGGAAGCGCACGTCGCCGGTGAGCGGCACGATGCCGCAGGTGAGCTCGGTGCCGTCTTTGCTCAGCGAGCGGCCCTGCTCGTCGATGTGCACCACATCGTGCAGGTGACCGTAAACGCCAACGCCCTTGCCTGAGGGAATCTGCCAGCCCCAAGCGTCGGTCCCCGTCTGCACGAGCTTGATCGAGCCCTCGTCAACCTCGGGCGAGAGATCCATGGCGGCGAACAGGCGCTCGGCGCCGGCAAGCGCGTTCAGCAAAAAGTTACCGAGCTGCGTGAACTGGTTGATAGGCATGGCCGCCTGGCGCACGAAGACCAGATAGCTCGCGAGCGCGCCCACGTCGGCCAAGCCCCGCAACGCCAAAAAGCCGCCCGCCACGGCCACCACGGCGTAGTTGATGTAGCCGATCACCACGGTGACGGGAATCATCGAGGCCGCATAGGCCTGAGCCGCCGTGCCCGTCTGGCGCAGCCCCTCGTTGCGCTCGCTGAACTCAGCCAGGTTTTGAGCCTCGTGATTGAAGACCTTGATGACCTTTTGGCCAGAGACCATCTCTTCGATATAACCGTCCAGATCGCCGAGCGACTCCTGCTGCCGGCCGAAGAACAGCTTGGAGCGCTTGCCCGAATAGCGCACGAACAGCATGATGGCGGCGTCGCACGCGAACGTGATGACGGTAAGGCGCCAGTTGAGCACCAAGAGCAGCACCGAGGTGCCGACCATCTGGATCGTTGCCTGGATAACGCTCGCAAAGCTGTTGTTGAGCGCCTCGGCCACCGTGTCGACGTCGTTGGTGAAGAAGCTCATGATGTCGCCCGAACGCGTGGAGTCGAAATACGAGAGCGGCAGGGTCTGGATATGCGCGAACAGGTCGGCGCGGATGTCGGACACCACGCGCTGCGCGGCGCGCACCATGGTCTGGGTATAGCCCAAGGCCGAGAGCGCGCCCGCGGCATAGACGGCACCCATAAAGACGACCTGGCTCGTGAGCAGCGGCATGCCGCCGTAAGCGAGCCCGTTGACGATCGGTCGGATCATATAGGTTCCGACCAGGTTGGCGATGGCGGCCACGCTCGCGAGCACGCCCACCGCCACGAGGCTGATCTTTGCGTGCCCCATATAGGAGAGCAGGCGCTCGAGCGTGCGCTTGAGATTTTGCGGGCGTGCCTGGGCGGTCGTCTTAGGCATCCGTCTCGCCCCCTTTCGCGCGAGCGTCACGCGGGAGGGCGGTTGCGGAGGCGCCGTCGGGCGCATCCTCGGCAAACTCCATCTGGCTCGCATAGATCTCTTGGTAGATATGGTCCGTTGCCATGAGCTCCGCATGCGTACCCACACCATGCACGCGACCGTCGTCGATGACCACGATGCGATCGGCATCCATGACGCTCGTGATGCGCTGCGCGATGATGATCGTGGTCACGTCCTCGATCGCGGCGAGATTGGCTCGGATCTTGGCCTCGGTGGCCATGTCGACCGCGCTCGTGGAGTCGTCGAAGATCAGCACGCGCGGACGCTTGAGCAGGGTGCGCGCGATGCACAGGCGCTGCTTCTGCCCGCCCGAGACGCCGGCGCCGCCCTGGCCCAGGTCTCCATCGAGCCCACCGATACGGTCGAGGAACTCATCGACGCAGGCGGCCCGGCAAGCATTCAGAAGTTCCTCGTCGTTCGCCTCGGGGTCGCCCCACTTGAGATTCTCGCGGACCGTGCCGGTAAAGAGGACGTTCTTCTGCAGCACCACGCCCACGGCGTCGCGCAGGACGGCAAGGTCGTAATCGCGCACGTCGTGGCCACCGACCTCGACCGTGCCCTCGGTGGCGTCATACAGGCGCGCGATCAGCTGCACGAGCGAGCTCTTGCCAGATCCCGTGCCGCCCAGCACGCCCACGGTCGAGCCCGGCTCGATGGCAAGGTCGATATGCTCGAGCACGTCCTCGGCAGCATCGGCGCGGTACTTAAAGCTCACGTCCCGAAACGCGATGGAGCCGTCCGGCACCTCGGTTAGCGCGGCCTCGGCGGCAGGACTTGCGATCTGCGGCGTCTCGTCGAGTACCTCGGCGATGCGCTCCACACTCGTCAGCGCGCGGGTGAGCAGCAAAAACACGTTCGAGATCATCATGAGCGAGTTCATGATGAGGAGCACGTAGCTCATAAAGCCCGTAAGGGCGCCCACACCGAGCTCGCCGCGCAGGATCATCTGCCCGCCGAACCAGAGCACACCGGTGGCCGCAGCGTACATCGCGGCCTGAAACGCCGGCATGTTCAGCACGGCCGTGCCGAAGGTGCGCGTGGCGGTCGTGGCGAGCTCGGAATTGACGCGCCCGAACTTTTGGCACTCGTGGTCGGCGCGCACATAGGCCTTGACGGCACGCACGGCCGTGAGGTTCTCCTGCACCGTGCCGTTGAGATGGTCCATCGAGGTCTGGAGCTGACGATACATCGGCCCCACGCGCAGCGTTATCACGGCCAGGACGATCGCGAGCACCGGCAGGATGCAGACGAACACCATAGCGAGCGAATCGCTGAGCATGAACGCGTAAACGAGCCCCATGACGAGCAGGACCGGGCCGCGCGCAAGCGGGCGGAACCCGTTGATGATGGCGTTTTGGATGACCGTGATGTCGGTGGTCATGCGCGTCACGAGCGAGCTCGTCTCGTACTCGTCGAGATTGCCGAACGCGAGCGTCTGAATCTTTGCGTACTCGGCCTCGCGCAGGTTTGAGCCAAGACCCACGGCCACGCGCGCGGAAAAGCGCGAGTAACCAAGCCCGAGCACGAGCGAGATGCCGGCGCAGGCGAGCATGAGCGCACCCTGGCGCAGGATGAGCGCGGTATCGCCGGCGGGCACGGCCGTATCGATGATCGTGGACATGAGAACGGGAATGAAGAGCTCAAGCGAGGTCTCGACCACCACGAAAAGGATTCCGACGATAGCGTCGCGCTTATATTCGCCCAGATAGGAAAAGAGACGGCGAACGTTATTCACGGAGCTCGCCCTCCCCCGCCTCGGCACGGGCGAGCTCGGCCGTGGCGTTATCGCGCACGCGGTCGAGCATATCGGCGAGCTGAGCCCGCTCATCAGCGCTAAAGTCGGCAAGCATCACGGCATCGACGCGGGCGCATTCGCGGTCCCATCTCTCCATGGCCAAGCGACCCTTGTCGGTGAGGTCGAGCGCACGCGAACGGCGGTCGCGCCCCGGGACCGCCACCAAAAAGCCGTTCTTCTCGAGCTGGTCGAGCATGCGCGACACCGCGGAAGGGTCGATCACGAAGAACCGCGCGATCTCGCGCTGGGTGCTCACGCCGTTGACCGCGATATAGGAGAGCACACGCGGCTGCCCCGGCCCTAACCCGAGCTCGCGCGCCACCGTACGTGTGCTGCTCTTCATGAGATGGAACGCGCGCGAGAGGCGCATGTGCATATCGGTGAGCGAGTAGCCGAATTCAGGCTGCTGCCCGCCGCCCGTTTGCTTTGGCATTCAGAGAGCTCCTTGACATATCAATTGTTGATAATGCAAGCATTATGCGACCAAAGGTTGATATGTCAAGCAAAAGACGCGATGGGGCCTGCGCTACTCGGCCTCGGGCACCGCCCCGGTGGCGAGGATCTGCTCGAGTTGCTCCTCGTTGAGCACGGGTACGCCGAGTTGCTCGGCCTTGGTGAGCTTGGAGCCCGCTTTGGGTCCGGCCACCACGTAGCTCGTCTTTTTGGAGACACTGCCCGATACCTTGGCGCCGAGGAGCTTGAGAGCCTCCCCCGCCTCGGAGCGCGAGCGGCCCTCGAGCGTGCCCGTGAGCACGAAAGTGAGCCCGGCGAGCGGCTGCGATTCGGCAAGACCGGCATCGACACCGGTGGACTCGGCCGCCCGCGCCGTCGCAGCGCCCAGATCCTCCTCGAGCGAAAGCCCCGCCTCGCGCAGACGTTGCAGCACCTCGAGGTTCTCGGGCACCGAGAGGAACTGCTCGATGCTCTGCGCGATCTTGGGACCGATACCCTCGCACGCGGCGATATCGTCCTCGCTCGCCGCGATCAGCGCGTCGATGGTGAGGAACCGCCGCGCGATGACCTCGCCCACGCTCTTGCCCACGTGCCGAATGCCCAGCGCAAAAAGCACGCGCCCGAGCGGCTGCTCCTTGGAGCGCGCAAGCTCGGCCACCACCTTCTCGGCCGTCTTGATGCCCACGGGAATAGGGTCGCCCGCCGCAATACCGCGCTTGGCGTTGCTCGTCGAATATGTTCGCCCCGTGGCGAGACCGGCGATATCGCTCACGGTGAGCCTGTAGAAGTCGCTCACGTCGTGCAGGAGCCCCGCCTCGATCATCTTGTCGACGAGCTCCTCGCCCACGCCGTCGACATCCATGCAGCCACGGCTCACCCAGTGGAGCAGGCGCTCCTTGAGCTGTGCCGGGCAATCGATCGACACGCAACGGTAGGCGACCTCGCCCTCCTCGTGGACCACGGGGGCGCCGCATGCGGGGCACCGCTCGGGCATCTGCCACTCGGGCGCGCCTGCGGGCCGGAGGTCGAGCACGGGCCCCACGACCTCGGGAATCACGTCGCCGGCCTTATGGACCACGATCGTGTCGCCCACGCGCACGTTCTTGCGGCGCACCTCGTCGATGTTATGGAGCGTGGCGCGCGCGATGGTTGAGCCGGCCACGCTCACCGGGTCGAACTCGGCCACGGGGGTGAGCACGCCGGTGCGGCCCACCTGCACGCGGATCTCGCGCAGGACAGTGCGCTTCTCCTCGGGCGGGAACTTAAAGGCGATCGCCCAGCGCGGGGCACGCGCCGTAAAGCCGAGCTCGCCCTGCTGCGCGAACGAATCGACCTTGACGACCACGCCGTCGATGTCGTAATCGAGATCGCCGCGGTGCTCGAGCGCGTCGGCACAGAAGGCGTGGACCTCGGCAGGCGTGCCGCAGCGGGCCACGTTGGGATTGACCGAGAACCCGGCCTCGGCGAGCCAGTCGAGGAACTCGCGCTGACTGTGCACGTGCAGGGGCTCGGTATCGGCCGCCGCATAGATAAAGGTAGCAAGGTCGCGTGTGGACGTCACCTTGGGATCCTTTTGACGGAGCGACCCGGCGGCGGCGTTCCTCGGGTTCGCGAAGGGCGCGCGGCCCTCGGCATCTGCCGCCTCGTTCAGGCGCGCAAAGCTCCCTTTGGGCATATAGACCTCGCCACGAACCTCGATCGCGCGGTCGCGGTCGGCGCCCATGTGCTCCAAGGCCTCCGCGCCGAGATGCGTGGGCACGTCGCGGATGGTGCGCACGTTGAGGGTGACATCCTCGCCCGTGGTACCGTCGCCGCGCGTGGCCGCGCGCACGAAGGCGCCCTTCTCGTAGGTGAGCGCCACGCCGAGGCCGTCGATCTTGAGCTCGCAGGTATACACGGCGTTGCCGGCGCCCAGGGCCGACTCCACGCGGTCGAGCCAGGCATCGAGCTCGCCTAGGTCCATGGCATCGTCCATGGAGTACATGCGCGCCATGTGCGTGACGGGCGCGAACTGCGCGCTCACGTAGCCGCCCACGCGCTGCGTGTAGCTCTCGGGCACAACGAGGTCGGGATAGGCCGCCTCGATCTGCTGGAGTTCCACGAGCATCTTGTCGAACGCCGCGTCGGTGATCTCGGGCGCATCGAGCATGTAGTAGCGGTAAGCATGGTAGTCGAGCTCATGGCGAAGCTCCGCCGCGCGGACGCGGGCCTCGTCATGCGAGATGCCGATACCGGCATCCCCGGCGCTCTCGGCGCTGTTCCCGGCCGCCCCGTGCTCCCCGAAGAGATCCTGCTGATCCATGCGCGCTCCTCCGCTCTCGTCTCAAACGCATACAGGGTACCATCGCGCTCAAGGTGGGCGCGGCAACAAAAAGGGCGCCCCCTTGCGGAGACGCCCGAGTCGCCGGATGTCGCGCGCCCTCGAATCAGTTGCTGGACGAGCTGCTGTTGCCGCCGAGGAGCTCCTCGAGATACCTGCGCAGTTGGTCTTGCGAGAGGCCGTTGCCGCCACCGTTGCCGTTGGTGTTGTCGCCCTGACTCGAGCTGGAGTCCGAGCTGCTCGACTGCTCCTTCTGCAGGTCCTCGTCGGAGCCGAGCGTGACCTCGAGCTTCTTCTCGTCCTTGCCGCGATAGATCGTGAGCGTGACCTTGTCGCCCACATCGTAGCTCCGCAGCGCGATGATCAGGCTGTCGGCGGAAGTGATCTCCTCGTCGTCGATCTTGGTGACGACGTCGCCCTTCTCGAGGCCGGCCGTGGCGGCGGGGCTGCCGTCGGTGACCTCGCCCACGTAGGCGCCGGAGGTGACGCTCAGGTTATAGGCCTGCGCGTTGGTGGCGTTGACCGTGCCGAGCGACACACCGAGATAGGGGTGCACGGGGGTCTTGCCCGCGATGATCTGCTTGGCGATCTTGACGGCGTAGTTGGCGGGAATCGCAAAGCCCACGCCCGAGCTGGAGCCCGAGTAGCTCTCGATGATCGAGTTGATGCCGATGAGCTTGCCCTCGCTGTTCACGAGCGCGCCGCCGGAGTTGCCGGGGTTGATGGCGGCATCGGTCTGGATCATGTTGGCGTAGATAGAGGTGCCGCTCGTGGACTGCAGGGCGGTGGAGCGGTAGAGCGAGCTCACGATGCCGGTGGAGACGGACTGCTCGTTGCCGAAGGGACTGCCGATGGCCATGACCCACTCACCCACGGCAATGGAGCTGGAGTCGCCGACCTCGATGGCCGTGAGCTTGGACTTGTCGCAGTCCTTGAGCTTGATCACGGCGAGGTCGCTCGAGGAGTCGGAACCGACGACCTCGGCCTCGTAGTTCTCGCCGTTCATGGAGACCGACATGGAACTCGCGTCCTCGATCACGTGGTAGTTGGTGAGGATGTTGCCATCGGTGTCGAGCACCACGCCGGAGCCGACGCCCGAGGCGCTATCGGAGCTCGAGTCGGAGCTGGTGCCCTGCTGGCCCATGGTCGAGCTCGACTGCGAGGAGTACGTGGTGATGGAGACCACGGAGGGCAGGCACTTGGCCGAGACGGCCTCGGCGAGCGTGGTGTCCTCGGAGTTGTCGATCTTGATGGTCTGGCTGCTCTTGGAGCTTGTGGCAGCGGCGCCGTTGTCCGAGATCTGGAACGCGCCGCTCATGACGAGCGCGATCACGAGAATGGCGCCCACGACGCAGCCGCCGAGCGCGGTAACGAAGAGCGGGGCCTTTTTGGTCTTGGTCTTGACCACCGTGTGCTTGATGGTCTCGGTCGCGGGCGGCACGGTGCCCGCGGCTCCATTGGCGGCGGCTCCCTGGGCCGTGCTGCCGTTTGCCGCGCCGGAAAAAGCGTTGTCAACCTGGGGCGGGTTCACAGACGGGCGCTGCTCGGTCGGCTCGACCTGCAGGCGCGGCGTCTGGCGCGTCGGCTCGGACCCGTGCTCAAAGCCCTCGGGGCGCTGGGACTCGTTATCGGACATATCGATGTTCCTTTCGATGCTATTCAAGTCTGAACCGTTATACCCCAAGCCCCGCGCGCTGCGGGCGCGGGAACGCTCGTGCTCAGAAACCTTAAGGTCGAGTTTAGGGCATCCGCGCGCGCGATCCGTACGGGCGTCCCGTCAACCCGGAATGGAGACGGCGCCGGGGCTGGCGGGGCAAAGACGCGCATCGGTTGAGGGCATGGGTCGGGATGAGGCAACCCGAAAACGAGCACGCCGCACAGGCCGCCTCCTTAGATAAAGCCACCGCCGACAAGCGCCCTCCGAACAAAACAAGCCGGCACAGAAACGGGAGGGCACAGCCATCGGCCATACCCTCCCTCGTAGATGCTCGACCACCCCGCTCGCTCGAGCGGTACCGTCTGCCCGCCCGTTCGCGAGAGCGCCAAAACGCGTAAACGCCGGAATCTCCGCTAGTCCTTGAACAGATAGCCCACGCCGCGAACGGTGGTGATATGCGCCGCGATCTGCGGTCCCACCTTGGAGCGGATGCGCCTGATGTGCACGTCGACGGTGCGTGTGCCGCCGCAGTACTCAAAGCCCCAAACGCGGTGCAGCAGCACCTCACGGCTGTAGGCACGGTTGGGATGCGTGGCCAAGAAGCTCAGGAGCGAGTACTCCATAAGCGTGAGATCAACCGGCTCCTCGTCGAGATAGACCTGGTAGGTGGCGAGATTGATGACGAGGTTGTCGATCTTGAGCACGTCGTCCACGGCCATGGAGTCCTCGTCGCCGAGGAGGCGCCGCACGCGGGCCTCGAGCTCGGAGGGCGTTGCCGTGGGGCAGATGAAGTCGCCGCGCGCATGCGAGGGCATGCGGAGCGAGGCGAGCGCGGAGTCGTCCACGATAAGGAGCATGGGGATGCTGCCGCGGTCCTCGAGCCACTTGGCGATCTGGTCGATGCGGTCGCTGCGGATCCCGTCGGCATCGAGGATCAGAAGATCGAAATCGTGCGCCGCCGTGGGCGAGTCGGGCGTGGCCACGTTGACCTCGGCCCCCATGGTGGTGCTCAGCGTGTGCGCGAACTCGTGAAATCGCGTGGTGCGCGCCATAAAGAGGATGCTTTTCTCGGACATGTCGTGCCCCCTTTCCGATTAAGCCAGATAGCGGTCGAGTTCCCACTGCGAGATCATGGAGGAGTACTCCTCCCACTCCTCGCGCTTTTTAGCGAGGAAGAACGAGTGGATATGCTCGCCCAGGGCCTCCTTCATAAAGTCGGATTCCTCAAAGACGTCGAGCGCCTCGTCGAGCGAGCGGGGCAGCGGCGTGTAGCCGGCCTCGAGCATCTGGCGGTCGGTGAGCTTGAGGGTCTCGGCCGTGATCTCGGGCGGCAGCTCGAGCTTGCGCTCGATGCCGTCGAGACCGGCGGCGAGCGTCACGGTGTTCACGAGATACGGGCTCGCCATGGCGTCGGGGCTGCGCAGCTCGATGCGCGTGGAGAGGCTCTTGCCGGGCTTGTAGGCCGGGATGCGGATCATGGAGGCGCGGTTGCGCAGGCCCCAGGTGGCCCACTGCGGCACGGTGTCGCCGCCGGTGGTGAGGCGTTTGTAGGAGTTCACCGTGGGGTTGGTGATGGCGCAGATCTCGCGGGCATGCGCGAGGATGCCGGCCATGTAGTGCTTGGCCGTCTCGGAGAGATGGTAGGTGGTGTCGTCCTCGCTCCAAAAGACGTTGTTGCCGTCGTGGTCGAAGAGCGACTGGTGCAGGAACAGGGCGCTGCCGTCCTCGCCCGCGATGGGCTTGGGCATGAACGAGGCGTGGCAGTCGTTCTCGAACGCCTGCTGGGCGATGATGAGGCGCGCCGTGGTGATGGCGTCAGACATGGTGAGCGCCTCGGCATGGCGCAGCGAGATGCCGTGCTGGCTGCGGCAGGCGGCATGGTAGGTGTACTCCACGGGCACCGACATCTTCTCGAGCATGAGCACGGTATTGCGGCGCAGGTCGCGGGCGGAGTCGGAGACGGCGAGGTCGAAGTAGCCCGCGTTGTCGAGCGGCTCGGGCGTGTGCTCGTCGGCAAAGTAGTAGTACTCGAGCTCGGCGCCGACGTTCATGATGAAGCCGGCCTTCTCGGCCTTGTAGAACATCTGGCGCAGGGCCTCACGCGGGTCACCCGCAAAGGGGGCGCGATCGGGCGTGCAGACGTCGCAGAACACGCGGGCCACGCCGTTGTGGCTCGGGCGCCACGGAAGCACCTGGAAGGTGGAGGGGTCGGGAAAGGCGAGCATGTCGGCCTCCTCCGGCGTGGCAAAGCCCTCGATGGCCGAACCGTCGAAGCCGATGCCCTCCTCAAAGGCCATCTCAAGATCCTCGGGGCTGATGGCGAAGTTCTTGAGTCGACCGAGGATGTCGACGAACCAGAGTCGTACGAAGCGGATGTCGCGCTGCTCGACCGTGCGGAGCACGAAGTCGATGTTCTGCTGCTGATCCATAAGGTCCCCTCTCATTATGTTCCGGGCATGCCGCGCCGGTTGGCACCGTGTTTCAGCTCAATGGCGAAACATGCCGGTAATACAGCCCGCTACGTGCGGTTTATTCGAAAAAACGGCAAATAGCACCTAGTTGATGCAGATACTATCGCAAATGATTGTTTCGGCCGCGTTACCGCCAGAGAATGCACACGTGCATCGGTGCGCGGCCGCATGCATCGGCAAGCGGCGGGGCGAGGCGCTCCGATCTAGAGTTGCCGCTATTTTCTGTTGTGCGAGCGGGCGCTACCGACTATGGCTGCGTATGCGGATGCCCGCGCCTCCAGATTGGACGCGCCGGCTCAAAACCGACGGGAACGGTGCGGGAGCGGGCGCCCGGCCGGCGCTGAGTTCTAGCGCGTGGACAAACGCGAGATGACGTGGCCCGGGACCTCGAGATGCACCGGCGCGAGGTCGGATGCCTCGGCGCCCGTGCGTCCGAGCGCTGCATCGATGCGCAGCGCCAGGCGATCCACCACCGCCGTGGCGATCGCGTCGGTATCCTGTGCGGCGCAGGTGACGCCGCCGAAGAGCGCACGGTTCCAGGGGTAGTCGTCAAAGGTCGCCACGTGCATGGCCTCGGGCAGCGCCGGGCCCAACTGCGCCAGACTCTCCACAAGGCGCAGGAACACGAGGCCGTTCACGGCGATGAGGCCCAGGCGCGTGCCGGGAGCGCTCACGATGAGCCGATCGAGCTCGTCGCTTCCCTGCCCCAGGCTCGCGACCTCGCCGGCAAGACCGCGGCGGGCGAGTTCGGCAAGAAAGGCCTCGGCACGCATGCGACGCACCGGGCTCGTGTCGGCCTCCTCGGTGAGCAGCACGAGACGCTCGGCGCCGCCTTGGGCGAGCTCATCTACGAGCCCGGCCACGAGCTGGGCGTTGTTGGAGGTCACAAGGTCGACGCCGCCCGCGCTCACGTCGCGGTCGAGCAAGACGAGCGGCACGCGCGCGGCCGTGCGGGCGATTTTTTCGTCGAGCCCGCCGCAGGTGTTCACCGCGATGCCGTCGCAGCCGGCATCGACGAGGCGCACGAGCGCGGCCTCCTCGCGGGCGGGGTCGTTTGCGCTCACGGCCGTCATGAGCGCGTAGCCGCGCGCGTCGGCCGCGGTCGAGAGGCCTTCGAGGATGGCGCTCGAGAACGGGTTGGCGATGTCGGCGAGGATCACGCCGAGCATGTGAGACTGCTCGCTCCTGAGGTTGCGCGCCGAAGCGCGCGGGCGGTACCCGGTACGCTCGATGACCTCGGCGATGCGTGCGCGGGTCTCCTCGGTCATCTGGCCGGGTCGGTCGTTGAGGTAGCGCGAGACCGTGGCCGGGCTCACGCCCGCCTGCTCGGCGATGTCTTTGATCCTCATCCGCGCCATGGCGGCCTCCTCGAGAGCTCCATTCGGGCAATAAAAGTGAACGTTCACCCAAAATAAACGGGATTTTTGAAAATCTCGCTTGCGAACCAGCGTGGCGAAGTATACTACAGCCAATTACGAAAACGGTTTCGTAAATCGCTTTCGTAATGGTTGCGGCTTTGGATGCACAAGGTCCTGACTCCCCTTTGGCACCGAGGCGCTGCAACCCTCTCCGCATATCATCCGCCCGGAAAGGAGCGCATCTTGGATAGGAACTCTCTCGTCCTCGCTTTCGGCGAGATCATGATGAGGCTTTCGCCCAAGGACCACCTGCGTATCGAGCAGGCCACCGAATTCGACGTCCGCTACGGCGGCGCCGAGGCCAACACGGCTCTCTCCCTCGCCTATCAGGGCGACCGGGCGGCCTACGTATCCGTCGTGCCCGCCAACCGCCTGGGCGACTGCGCCCTGAGGAGCCTCGGCACCTGGGGCGTCGATACCTCGCGCGTCGTGCGCCAGGGCGACCGCCTCGGTTCCTATGTGTTCGAGGTCGGCGCCTCGCAGCGCGGCAACGGCTGCGTCTACGACCGCAAGTACTCCGCCATCAACCTCGCCGAGTGTTCCGTCTTCAACTGGGACGAGCTGCTCCAGGGCGTCGAGGTCTTCTACTTCTCCGGCGTGACCCCCGCCGTCTCCGACGAGATGGCCGCCGCCTGCGAGGACGCGCTCAAGGCGTGCCGCGAGCGCGGGATCACCACCGTCTGCGACGTCAACTACCGTGGCAAGATGTGGACGCCCGAAAAGTCCCAGCAGGTCATGAAGCGCCTGCTCCCCCTCGTCGACATCTGCATCGCCAACGACGAGGACGCCCCCTCGGGCCTCGGCATGACGTGCGTGTCGGGATCCCTTGCGCACGGCATCGACGAGCGCGACACCTACATCGAGATGGCCCGCCAGATCTGCACCGAGTACGGCTGCAAAAAGGTCGCGAGCGTCGTCCGCAACATCCAGTGCGTGGAGCGCTCCCAGTGGATGGGCGCCCTCTATGACGCAGAGAGCGGCGAGCACTGGTTCTCCCCCGCCCATGACGTGCACGTGCTCGAGGGCGTCGCCGCCGGCGACGCGTTCAACGCGGGCCTGCTGCACGCCCTGCTCCACGGCTTTGACGGTCAGAAGGCGATCGACTACGCCATCGCCGCCTCGATCCTCAAGCTCACGATCAAGGGCGACTCCAACCTCGTGACCGCCGACGAGATCGCCGCCGTGGCGGCTTCCGTGGGCGGCGGCACCCGCGTGGCCCGTTAAGCCCCACCCCATTCGATTTACCCCGGCCGTTGTGTCCCCTTAGTCCCATTCCGGGCGCTCCGGCATCTTCCATAAGGCCAGACGGGACGGTTCCGAAAGACCGCTTTTGCCCTACAGAAAAGCAGTGCCTCCGATAACCCTTCCGGAACCTCCCAGACGGTCGCATCTCCCGCAAATGAAACTCCCCAAACAGAAGGGAATCCCCATGTTCGAAACGTTCTACGAAGAGCTCGAGGGCCTTGGCATCGTCCCCGTCGTCGTCCTCGAGAAGGTCGAAGACGCCGCTCCGCTCGCCCATGCCCTCATGGCCGCCGGCATGAAGTCCGCCGAGGTGACCTTCCGCACCGCGTGCGCCGCCGAGTGCATCGCCGCCATGGCCGAGGCCGAGCCCGAGATGTGCGTGGGCGCGGGCACCGTGCTCACCGTCGAGCAGGTCGAGCGCGCCCGCGAGGCCGGCGCCAAGTTCATCGTGTCGCCCGGTTTCAACCCCGACGTGGTCAAGCACTGCATCGAGCTCGACCTGCCCGTGCTCCCCGGCACCGTCACGCCTTCCGAGGTCACCGCTGCCGTGAACCTGGGCCTCAAGGTCACCAAGTTCTTCCCCGCGGCGCAGTACGGCGGCCTCAACACCATCAAGGCCCTGGGCGCTGTGTTCGGCGGTCATCGCTTTATGCCCACGGGTGGCGTCTCTACGGCCAACGTCGAGGAGTACCTGAGCGACCCCGTGATCATCGCCTGCGGTGGCACCTGGATGGTCAAGCCGGCTATGTTCGCTGACGGCGACTTCTCCCAGGTCGAGCAGGTCGCCCGCGAGGCCATGGCCGTGGTGAAGTCCGTTCGCGGCTAAAGGTTCGCGCACGTCGGGCCGCAAAGCCCGTGCAAAACATGTCTCTCTATCGAAAAGGCGCAGCCTGAGCTGCGCCTTTTGTTATGGCGCTGACGTACTCCGCGGACCCTTGACCCAGATATGCCCCGCATGCAGACCCTTATGAGCCGCTGTACCGCATCGGCACAAATCCAAACTCCCGAGAATGCACGATTGATTTAGGGCCGGACGACTAGACGCCTTAAGACCAAGCGCGTTTTCCCAGTTGGCGCTAGCCCAAACCCGGCACCTACTCGGCAAGTTGCAATTCAATCGTGCATTCTCAGGAGTTTGGCTCCCGATCCAGCACCGGGGCGGCATATAGCCGCGTCGAGCGGCCCCGCACGCGCAAATGCAACGGGACAAGCGTTCGACGGCGTACGGAAAACGCGATCAGCCGAAATGCCGTCCCCGAACACGGGTAAGTACCGGGGCCTCAATGGTCGACAGCCTACTGGGGATTCAGGTCTGCCGAAGCGCCGTCTTTGGGAGTCAAGTAATCTGAGGCTCGACGACAGCGTTGAAAAGGACGGCTGACGCGTGGCCACGGAGCTCAACCTCGACAGTCTCGGTATATTTCGCAGCGGCGCTCCTCGTTTTACCGGCCTCATTGCTTTAAACCCTTGACACGAAGTGATGTGATAACGAGCATTCGCGCCGTGCGGCACCATCACGCTTGCCGAACGAAAGCTCTAACCAATCGCTGCCCCACGTCAAAGATGCAACGTTCGCGGTTGATTAGTGAACGTTCACCTAATTACGCACGCCCCACACACAAAGTGCCTGTCGAAACCTATACTTATGCAAGGTAATGAAACCGATTTCGTTTAGGTTATCGTTTTCTTTGAAAGGACAAGCATGTCAGATTTCAGCATGGATTGGTTCCGCCTGGACGGCAAGGTCGCGCTCGTGACCGGTGCCACCTACGGTATCGGCATGGCCATCGCCGAGGCACTCGGCCAGGCCGGCGCTAAGATCGCGTTCAACGCGCGTCACGCCGACAAGGTCGCCGAGGCCGAGGCGCACTATCACGAGATGGGTCTTGAGGCCAAGGGCTACGTGGTCGACGTCACCGACGAGGCTAAGGTCGCCGAGCTCATCGCAAACATCGAGGCCGATCTTGGCAGCACCCCCGACATCCTCGTGAACAACGCCGGCATCATCAAGCGCATCCCCATGCAC
>CAVCLY010000002.1:0-67215 GCA_963603165.1 Faecalibacterium prausnitzii | reverse complement strand
CCAAGAAGACCGGCGGCGTCACCATCAGCCACCTGCGCTTTGGCGACTCCCCGATTCGCAGCCCGTACTATGTGACCAAGGCCGACTTCGTCGCGTGCCATAATCCCAGCTACATCGTCAAGGGCTTCAAGATGGTTCGCGACGTCAAGCCGGGCGGCACCTTCCTGGTCAACTGCCAGTGGTCCGACGAGGAATTCGCCGAGCACATGCCCGCCGTGGCCAAGCGCTACATCGCCAAGAACGACATCAAGGTCTATCTCATCGACGCCATCGACCTGGCCGCCAAGGTCGGCATGGGCAAGCGCACCAACACGGTGCTGCAGTCCGCGTTCTTCGCGCTCGCCAAGGTGCTCCCCGCCGAGGACGCCCTCCAGTACATGAAGGACGCCGCCACCAAGTCCTATCTCAAGAAGGGCCAGGCCATCGTCGACGCCAACCACAAGGCCATCGACGCCGGCGCCACCGCCTTCCGCGCCTTCGAGGTTCCCGCCGACTGGGCCGACGCTGCCGATGAGGCCCCGGTCGAGCTCTCCGACGAGACCAAGAGCGCCATCGCCAAGCAGGTCAAGGAGCTCCTCGGCCCCATCGACCGCATGGACGGCGACTCGCTGCCCGTCTCGGCCTTCATGGGTTGTGCCGACGGCCAGTTCGAGCTCGGTGCCTCCGCGTACGAGAAGCGCGGCGTCGCCGTGGTCGTTCCGCATTGGGACGAGTCCAAGTGCATCCAGTGCAACCAGTGCGCCTACGTGTGCCCGCACGCCACGCTGCGCCCGTTTGCCATGACCGAGGACGAGGCCGCTGCCGCGCCCGAGGCCTGCCGCACCATTGACGCCATGGGTCCCAAGGCCAAGGGCATGAAGTTCACCATGGGTATGAGCCCGCTCGACTGCATGGGCTGCACCAACTGCGTTAAGGTCTGCCCCAAGGGCGCCCTCGAGATGGTTCCGACCGAGTCCGAGATGGATCAGCAGCCCGTTTGGGACTACCTGGTCGAGAACGTCTCCGAGAAGACCGAGCTCGTTGCCGCCAACGTCAAGGGTAGCCAGTTCAAGCAGCCCTATCTCGAGTTCTCCGGCTCCTGCGCCGGCTGCGCCGAGACGGCCTACGCGCGCCTGGTGACCCAGGTCGCCGGCGACCGCATGTTCATCTCCAACGCCACCGGCTGCTCCTCCATCTGGGGCAACCCGGCCGCGACCTCGCCGTTCTGCAAGGACAAGAACGGTCACGGCCCGGCATGGAACAACTCGCTGTTCGAGGACAACGCCGAGCACGGTCTCGGTCTGGCCGTGGGCTACGAGGCCGTTCAGAACAAGCTCGTCGCGTCCGTCACCGAGATGATGGAGTCCGAGAAGGCCTCCGACGGGTTCAAGGCCGCCGCTCAGGCCTGGCTCGACTCCACGAACGACGTCGAGGCTTCCAAGACGGCTGCTGCCGCGCTCATCCCTGAGCTCGAGGCGGCTGCTGCCGAGGGTTGCCCGATCGCCCCGACCGTCCTCGCCGACAAGGCCTACCTCACCAAGAAGTCCTTCTGGATCTTCGGCGGCGACGGCTGGGCCTACGACATCGGTTTCGGTGGACTCGACCACGTGCTCGCCTCCGGCAAGAACGTCAACGTGTTCGTCTTCGACACCGAGGTCTACTCCAACACCGGTGGCCAGGCCTCCAAGGCCTCTAACCTCGGCCAGGTCGCGCAGTTCGCTGCCGCCGGCAAGGTCACCAAGAAGAAGTCCCTCGCCGAGATCGCTATGAGCTACGGCTACGTGTACGTGGCGCAGGTCGCCATGGGCGCCAACCCTGCTCAGACGCTCAAGGCCATCCACGAGGCCGAGGCCTACGACGGCCCGTCCCTCATCATCGGCTACAGCCCCTGCGAGATGCACTCCATCAAGAAGGGCGGCATGCAGAACTGCCAGGCCGAGATGAAGAAGGCCGTGGAGTGCGGTTACTGGAACCTCTTCCGCTACAACCCCGACGCTGCAGCCGGCAAGAAGTTCTCGCTCGACTCCAAGGAGCCCAAGGACGGCTATCGCGACTTCCTCATGAACGAGGCCCGCTACGCTTCGCTCACCCGCTCCTTCCCGGAGCGCGCTGAGGAGCTCTTCGCCGAGAACGAGAAGGCCGCTATGGAGCGCTACGCGCATCTTAAGAAGCTGGTAACGCTGTACAACGAGGAGTAATCCTCTTCCCTGACCGGGACCGGGGACGTCTCCCTCGCGGAACGTCCTCGAACATGAAGCCGCCCCCGCTGCGCGCTACGCGCGGCGGGGGCGGCTTCGTTCTGCGGAATGTTCCGCGAGGGAGACGTCCCCGGTCCCTGCGAGGACTGCTCTTCACGGTTGATTTGAGATATCTTTTGGGCACGTTGTCGTGGCGGGCCCGTCGCTTCGCGCGTTGGGGCGTACCGCGAGAGGCGTTTTTAATCTTCTTGTCGGTTTTCTCATCGCTGGTGGTTGGAGATATTTTTGGCGCATTGTCGTAGCGAGCCCGTCGCTTCGCGCGCCGAGGGCGTTCTGGGAGAGACGTTTTTTAAATCCCTTGCCAGTCTCTTCATCGCCGGCGGTGGAGATGCTTTTTGGCGCATTGGTGCGGTGGGCCCTTCGCTTCGCGGGGGAGTGGCTCGGTGCCGGGGCGAGTCTTTGGGCGAATGTCGATGGGGCTTGTGCGTCGGTGTATTTGATGCGTTGGTTTGTGGGTCGTTTATTCGCTCGACGGGGCGGCCGTAGAAGCGCACGGCCTATGCGTCTCTGGGTTTGAGTGGCGAAGCGAGGTGCTCTCAAATCTGATTTCAGCGGGGTTTAGGGTGGCTGCGGTGGCGGTGAACGGTTGACGGCCGTGTGGGGTGCATTTGTTGCTCAATCGAGAGATCCTGCTGGTAGATAGGTGATAAACCTTCCTATATCCGGCTTACGTTACAGGTGCGTAAGATAAACCCGAATAAACTGGCGCACCGTTGGCGCGGGGGACTAAATAGATGCTGTCAATCCCCTTCGCTGAAAGGAAGCAGATATGTCCAAGCCTCTCGGCAAGCCCGATCGCATCGTCGTCGCCCTTGGCGGCAACGCCCTCGGCAACAACCCCACCGAGCAGATCGCCGCCGTGGACAACACGGCTCACGCGCTCCTCGGCCTCATCGAGCAGGGCAACGAGATCATCATCACCCACGGCAACGGCCCGCAGGTCGGCATGATCCAGAATGCCTTCGCCGCCGCGCACGACGCCATCGACACCCCCGAGATGCCGCTGCCCGAGTGCGGCGCCATGAGCCAGGGCTACATCGGCTACCATCTCCAGCAGGGCATCGGTCGCGAGATGCACAAGCGCTACAAGCGTTGGCACTGCGCCACCGTCGTCACCCAGATCGAGTGCGACCCCGACGATCCCGCGTTCCAGAACCCCACCAAGCCCATCGGCCCGTTCCTCACCGAGGAGGCCGCCCGCGCCGAGATGGCCGCGGACCCGAGCAAGGTCTTTGTGGAGGATTCCGGCCGCGGTTGGCGCCGTGTCGTCGCCTCGCCCGACCCCAAGAAGATCGTCGAGGCCGACTCCATCCTCAATCTCCTCGACAACGAGTTCATCGTCATCGCCTGCGGTGGCGGCGGCATCCCCGTGGTGCGCGACTACACCAACAAGGGCTGCTACAAGGGCGTTCCGGCCGTCATCGACAAGGATCTGGGTGGCGAGCTCCTCGCTGAGGACTGCGACGCCGACGTCCTGTTCCTGCTGACCGCCGTCGAGCATGTTGCCATCAACTTCGGCAAGCCCAACCAGGAGGAGCTCGAGGACATCACCGCCGACGAGGCCGAGCGCCTCGCCGACGACGGCCAGTTCGGCAAGGGTTCCATGGAGCCCAAGGTCCGCGCCGCCATCAAGTTCGCCCGCTCCCGCAAGGGCCGCGTGTGCATCATCGGCGCTCTCGACAAGGCCGCCGAGACCATGGCCGGCCTCTCCGGCACCCGCATCCACGAGTAGAGCGAGTCGACTCTTCCTCGATGCGCGCTGGCCTGTCCGTCCTTTAAGATCGCGACGGGCGGCTGCGTCGCCGCCGGCTTCTTATAGCCCCTCTCGATCCCGTATCTGCATGCAGCAGGTACGGGATCTTTTGTTAGCGTCTGCGCATGCCAGCCTCGTCGATGGGCGCGGGGATGCGTGGCGGGCGTAGTCGAGTTGGGATAGCGCCGCGGCGATGCGGGCATAATGGGGGACAGCCGTTTACCAACTGGAGGGACATTCCATGCCTGCCCTTATCACCCATCATCTCTTTGGCGAGGAGAGCATCGACCGCCTGCCCGCCGGCATCATCTCGAGCGAGGAGGAACGCATCGCGTTCATCCTCGGCAACCAAGGCCCCGATCCGTATTTCTTCCGCTTTCGCACGCCTCGCCTTAAAGACTGCATGCACCTGGCCACGGTCATGCATCGCTCGCGCATGACGCGCCAGTTCGAGGCCATCCGTTCCGGCGTATCTCATCTGCAGAAGACGGATGCGAACCTGGGTCGCGCCTTTGCGCTCGGCCTGCTCTCGCACTACGTGCTCGATCGCAACGCGCACCCGTTCGTCTACGAGCAGCAGTTCGGCATTCTCAAGGCCGACGAATCGCTCGCGGCTTCTTCGAGCCAGGTCCATGCGGTGATCGAGAGCGAACTCGACGTGCTCATGCTCAATCTCAAGCGCGATGGCGCAACCTGCGCCGACTTTCCGCCTGCGGCCGAGATCGTGACCACCGATCGCGTCGATATGGTGGCCGGCGCCCTCATGAGCTTTGCCGCCATGAGCGTCTACGATCTCGATATCCCGGTGGGGGAGTACGGCGGTGCCGTGGCCGATATGCAGCTGCTCTACCGCACCATCGAGCCTGCCGGCTCGCGCAAGACCCATGCGATCGCTGCGCTCGAGGGCCTCGTGAAGGACTACTCGCTCTTGAGCTCGCTTGCGCACCGCGTGACAGAGGAGCCTTCTGCCCGTACCGGCAACATGGGGCATTTGAGCTGGGAGAACCCGTTTACGGGGATTGCCTCGAACAAGTCGTTCCCCGAGGTGTTCAACACGGCGCTCGACGACTATGCCCGCACCGCCGCCCGCTTTATCGAGGGCGAGAACATGGCCGATGTCACGGGGCATGTGAACTACAGTGGCCGTGTGCTCGACGAAACCGAGGAGTTCGACCGCGAGGAGTAATTGAGGTTCCGGCGTTTTGCCTTGAGTTCCGGCGTTTTACCTTGAGTTCCGGCGTTTTACCAAACGCCGGAACCAGTCGACGCTGCGCGACGCCCAGAGCGACAATTTGCCATTCAAGCGGCAGGGCATGACCAAAAGGTCTATGCCCTGCCGCTTTCATGTCAACTTGTTCGCTCTGGACGGCGCTCGCTGACGTGGGCTCTACCTGGGATTCCAACACGGTTGATGCGTTTGTTTTGGCTTCGTCTACCGCGCGCTTTCGTGCCAACCTGCTCCGCCAGACGGCCGCTCGCTGACGCTGGCTCTATCTGGGGTTTCCATGCGCTTGGTGCGTTGCTTGGTTTTTTCTGCCGACCGCATCCTCATGACCGAAAGGTCTATGCCCTACCGCTTTTGTGCCGGCCTTTGTGTCGACGCTCGTCCTCCTGACCGAATCCTTACGGTTGGGCTTGTCGGCTTGCCGTACCATGTGTGGGATGCGCTAACGCATGTGAATAAAAGGGAGGGTCCCTTCTGATGAAGTACACCAAGCTCGAACGCAACTGGGTCATGTACGACGTGGGCAACTCGGCGCTCGTGCTCTTGAACACCTCGATTGTGCCCATCTATTTCAACGCCATCAATACGGGCGCCTCGTCGGCCGACCTCGTGGTGGCCTGGGGCAACGCGCAGACCGTCGCCTCGCTCGTGATCGCCCTGCTCATGCCCATCCTCGGCTCACTCGCCGACTATGCGGGCAATAAGATCCGCTTTTTCCTGGGCTTTTTCCTTACGGGCCTCGTGCTCTGCCTTGCGCAGGCGATCCCCATGAGCGCCATGGCGTTCCTCGCCGTCTACGTGCTCTGCACCATCGGCCTCAACTCGTCCATGACGTTCTACGACGCCATGCTCCCCGACATCACGACCGACGAGCGCATGGATGCCGTCTCGAGCTCGGGCTACGCCTGGGGCTACGTGGGCTCCACCGTGCCGTTCATCGTGTGCCTCGCGCTCATCATGGGCGGCCCGGCCCTCGGCATCCCCACCATGCTCGCCACGCGCCTCTCGTTCGTGATCACGGGTCTCTGGTGGCTCATCTTTACCCTGCCGCTCCTGCGCACCTATAAGCAGAAGTACGGCCGTGCGCGCGGTCCCGAGGATACGCTCGGCAACATCGTGGGCGGCGTCTTTTCGGAGGTCAAGCACACCATGGGCGAGATCGCCCGCAATCGCGCCGTGCTCATCTACATGATCGCCTTCTTCTTCTACATCGACGGCGTGCACACGGTCATCTCCATGGCCACGAGCTACGGCTCCTCGCTCGGTATCGACTCCACGCAGCTCGTGCTCGCGCTGCTCGTCACCCAGTTCGTGGCGTTTCCCTCGGCGATCGCCTACGGCAAGCTCGCCGGCAAGGTCGGCACGCTCAACATGATCCTCGTGGCCGTGGCCGCTTACATGGGCATCGTGCTCTTTGCCGCGTTCTTCCTCAAGACGGCGTTCGAGTTTTGGTGCCTCGCCATCATGGTCGGCCTCTTCCAGGGCGGCGTCCAGGCGCTTTCGCGCAGCTACTTCGGCCGCATCATCCCCAAGGAAAAGTCGAACGAGTACTACGGCTTCTTCGATATCTTCGGCCGCTACGCATCGGTTCTGGGAACTCTGCTAGTATCTCTCGTGACGTCGCTCACGGGGAATCCTTCTTTAGGAGTGCTTTCCATCGGGATCCTCTTGGTTGTGGGCTTCGTTTTGCTAGTAAAGCTCTCCAAGATGGACGGGGCCGCCGTGTAAGGGCTCGGCCGCCTCACACCTTGGACATGCGGAGGGCTTTGCTGGTGCACAGTAAAGCCCTCCGTTTTTTGTAGAAGGTGGAAGATCTTGAAATCCCAGTACATCACCCATGTGGCGGTCATCGCGGCTGTTTACGCGGTCTGCACGCTCTTTGCCCTGCTGTTCCTCGGTAGCCTTGCGTGGGGCCCCATCCAGTTCCGCGTGTCCGAGGCCCTCTGCGTGCTCGCGCTCTTCACGCCCGCGGCCATCCCCGGCCTCACGCTCGGCTGCGCTATCGCCAACGTGGCGAACATCGCCCTGTCGGGTACCGGCATGCTCGGCATGCTCGATGTCGTGTTCGGCTCGCTCGCGACCTTTGCGGGCGCCCTCTTTACCTATAAGATGCGCGAGCGCCCGCTGCTCGCCATTGCCGGCCCCGTTCTGACCAACGCGCTGATCGTACCGGCCTACCTGCCGATCCTCCTCAAGGCCACGGGCTTCTACACCATCCCGTTCACCTCGATCGCGCTCGACGGCTCCTGGGGCCTCATGTACCTGTTCGGCCTCATCACCACCGGCGTCGGCGAGGCCGTAGTGCTCTATGTGCTCGGCTACCCGCTCTCGCGCTCGCTCGCCAAGACCCCGTACTTTAAGGGCGAGGCTCCGGCTAAGCTCGCCTAGCGCAAAGCCCGGGGGTTGCGGCTCGCTACTCTGTGCGAATAATGCTCCCCGCCTCTCGATAAAACCAGCGTCTGCCCGGGTATCGAGGTCCGGGCCGTGGGATATAGTAGAGAGAGCGGATGGCCTGCGACGCAGAGGGCGTCGCGCCGCGCCCGCAGGCAGGAGTGTTGAGCCGTGAACCCCGTCATCGTCATCCCGACCTATTGGGCCGGCGATAATCTCAGCTCCCGGGCTCCGGGTTCCTACGACCATGCAACGCTTCCCAACAGCGAGTCGCCCGACCTTGAGCGCTGCCTGGCCTCGCTCGAGCAGGTGCGCGACCTGTGCCGCATCGTCTTGCTCGTCGTATGCCCCACGTCGGCCACCTCCGACGTTGCCCTGCGTGTCGAGGGCATAGCTTCCGCGCATGCGAACATGGATATCCGCATCGTCACCAACGTCGAGGCGGGGCGCATCGCCGACCGCATCGGCGAGATCGCCCCGCACGATACGGGTGAGTGCGTCTCGCTGCGCGGCTACGGGGCTATCAGGAACATGGGGCTTGCGGTGGCCGCCATCCTAGGCCACGACGCCGTGATCTTTCTCGACGACGACGAAGTCGTGCTCGGCTCCGACTTCATGACCCGCGCGCTCTATGCGCTCGGGCAGGAGACGCGCCAGGGCCTGCCCATCCTCGCCAAGACCGGATACTTTTACGACCGCGACGGGTCGCCGCTCGCCGACAGCTCCAAGGCGGGGATCACGCATCGCTGGTGGACCAAGCGCATCGAGTTCAACCGTTGGATGAAGCGTGCTCTTGCCGGCACGCGCATCAGCCGCTCCAACTACGTGTGCGGCGGCCTTTTTGCCCTGCATGCGCGCGCCTTCACGCGCGTCTCGTTCGACCCGTTCATCACGCGCGGCGAGGATCTGGACTATCTCTTCAACATGCGCATGATGGGACTCGACGTGTGGTTCGACAACGAGTGGGTCGTGCGCCACCTGCCGCCCGCCATCGGTGAGCGCGCGCCGCGTTTTATGCAGGATGTCTACCGCTGGTACTACGAGCGCGCCAAGCTCGCTGCCGCGGCACACCGCAAGGAACTCAACCCGGTGACGGCTGCGGGGCTCATGCCCTACCCCGGTCCCTGGATCGGCCCGGAGCTCGATGAGCGCGTGCGCAAGACCGCCCTCGTGCGCTCGCTCTTCACGCGCGAGCACAAAGCCTACCGCGATATCTACCTGCATGGACGCGACGATGCCCGCCGTTATGCGCGGCAGAACGCAAACGCGTACTTGCGGTTCCAGAGTTTTTGGCCGAGCATCATGGACGGTCTTTGGCGAGACGTCGAGCTCGCCCATCTGCTCGAAAGGAACTAGCTCTTGAACCCCACATCCGCGCAGCCACAGACGCGCGCCTACGATAGAACGGCGACCCTGTTCCGCGTGCTCTCGCTCGTCTGCGCCTCGATCCTCGTCTTTTACTTCGTCTTTGCGCTGGCGACCGGCGTGGAGCCGATCGTCACGGTGCTCGCGTGCGCCCTTTTGATCTCGTTCTTCTCGATCTTCGTGTATCTCTGCCGCAACCCCGATACCATGCGCTCGCAATACACCGAGGAAACGCTCCTGGTGGTCTCGCGCATGCTCGAGGACATCCGCGGCGGCCTCACGCCCGAGAGCGCGTGCTCGATCTGCCGTAGGATCCTTCCCGAGACGCGCGCCATGACGGTTGCCATCACCGACGACACCTGCGTGCTCGCATGCGTGGGAGAGCTCTCCGATGCGTTCAAGCCCGGCTCGCCCATCCATACGCCGGCCACGCATTACGTGATCGAGCACGGCATCGTGCAATCGTTCGCCCATGTGGTCGACATCCCCAACGACCTTGGCAGCCGCAGCGCCATCCCGGCGGGTATCATCGCGCCCATCAAGGTGGGCGGCCGCACGGTGGGCACGCTCAAGTTCTATTTTCGCTCCTCGCGCCAGGTCAACCGCACCCAGTACGCGCTCGCCGCGGGGTTTGCCGAGGTCCTCTCGACGCAGCTCGCCATCCACGAGCTCGAAACGCAAAAGGAGCTCACCACCCGCGCCGAGATGCGCGCGCTCCAGGCGCAGATCAACCCGCATTTTCTCTTCAACACGCTCAACACCATCGCGGCCTACACGCGCATGGACCCGCCGCGCGCCCGCGAGCTTCTGCGCGAGTTCGCCTCGTTCTACCGCGCCACGCTCGACAATTCCGGCTCGCTCATCCCGGTTTCGCGAGAGGTGCAGCAGACCAAGCGCTATCTGGTATTCGAGAAGGCGCGCTTTGGCGAGGACCGCATCTGCGACTCGTTTTTCGTTGAGGATTCCGTGGCCGACACGAATGTGCCCGCGTTCATCATCCAGCCGCTCGTCGAGAACGCCGTGCGTCACGGCATGCGCGACGACGCACCGCTCAAGATCGAGGTCTCGGTGGTCGAGGACGGCGAGAACGCGGTTCTGATCACGGTCAGCGACAACGGCGCGGGCATGGATGCCGAGACCGCTGCGCGCCTGTTCGAAGAGAAGGCGGTGGAACCCGATGCCTCCTCGCCGCAAGGCGGCGGCGCCGGGGTCGCCATGCACAACATCTCGGAGCGGATCCGCAAGTTCTACGGACCGCGCTCTTTCGCGCATGTCGAGTCGACCCCCGATGTGGGGACGAGCATCTTTTTGCATCTGGATTTGCTAGAGAGTATCTTCGTTGAAGGGTAAACTGTTTACCTGTTGCTGAGTAAAGCGCTTGGCGTGCGCTCAGACTTCCCGAATGAAAGGTTAGACGCTATGTTGCGTGCCATGATCGTTGACGACGAAGCCCCCGCACGCTCGGAACTCAAGTTCCTACTCGAGCAGACGGGCAAGATCGGATCGATCTCTGAGGCGTCGAGCGTTCGCTCCGCCATCGAGATGCTCATGGAGAACCGCGTCGACGTGGTGTTTCTCGACATTTCCATGCCGGGTGCCTCGGGCCTGCAGCTGGCCGAGGCCCTGCACAAGCTCAAGAACCCGCCGGCGATCGTGTTCGTGACGGCCTACAGCGACCATGCGGTCGAGGCCTTTGAGGTCGATGCCGTCGACTATCTCATGAAGCCCGTGGAGGAGGCGCGCCTCGACCAGGCGATCGGCAAGGTGCTCGCCCGCGTTAAGCCGCAGGCCGAGACCAAGGCCTCCGTGGAGCGCATTCCCGTGGAGAAGGGCGGCCGCAAGGTGCTCATCCCCGTGGACCAGATCCGCTACATCATGGCCAAAGACGACTACTCCTGCATCTTCACCGACGAGGACCGCTTTTTGTCCACCACCTCGCTTGCGCAATTCGAGGCCAAGCTCTGCGAATTCGGCTTTTTCCGCGTGCATCGCCGCTATATCGTGAACCTCGCCTGCGTCGAGGACGTCGAGACGGTTTCGTCCGGCGCCATTCAGCTCGGTATCACCGGTGTCGAGGATCGCATTCCCGTGAGCCGCCGCCGCGTGGTTCCGCTTAAGAAGGCCCTGAGCCTGTAAATCGAAGATAGATCGAAGGGAGCCGCCATGGACCTCGAGAACGCACGCCGCGTCGACATCGTTTCCGATACCCACGGCCATCTTTCGGGCGAGCTTCTGCGCGAGCTTGCCGGGGCCGACCTCATCGTCCATGCGGGCGACATCACCTCCGAGCAGGATTTTGAGCATCTCAAGACCATCGCGCCGATTCGAGCTGTGCTCGGCAACAACGATTTCTTCTACGATTACGGCCCCGAGGTCGTGCAGCTTGCCGCCTTTGAGTTCGAGGGCGTTTCGTTTGCCGTTGCGCATTATCGCGAGGACCTGCCCATCGGCACGGTCGACGTGGCCGTTTGCGGTCATACGCATCGCTGCGCCGAGGACCGCGTGGGCAACACGCTCGTGATCAATCCCGGTTCCGCTTCGTATCCGCGCGGCAGCCGTGGAGCCACTATCGCCCGCCTGTGGGTGCGCGCGGGTGCGGTCCTCGACTGCTCGTTTATCGACCTTTAAATCGGTGTGACCCTTCTGACCTGCGAACTTTTTTTCTAAAAAAAGTTCTTGCGTGGGCTGCGAGATTCTGTGTATACTAATCCCCGCAGCGCACGCGAGTGCGAACTGCCTGGGGAGTTAGCTCAGTTTGGTTAGAGCGCCGGCCTGTCACGTCGGAGGTCGCGGGTTCGAGCCCCGTACTTCCCGCCCTTGCAATTAAAGCCTCGTCTTCGGACGAGGCTTTTTGCGTATTACTGCATATGAGATATGCGCAAAAACCGACCGACAATTCAATAAAACCGACCCCGTGTAGGGTTTTCGGCAGCTCGTTACTTTTGACTAAACGTCCAAGAATGTCAACTTTAGCAGGAGTTTTCACCTTTCACCGTTGTTGATACCCCGGGGGTGATGATATAGAATCGTTGCTTGTTTTATACACCCCGTGGGTCTGCTCAACCTCAGCTCCCGGCGGTGTTCTTGTGCGATCGAGAGACGAGGAAGAGATGGACATCTCGAGGAAGACCGATTACGCCCTGCGCATGCTCTCGCTTCTCGTTGAGAACGAGAACGAGCTGCTTTCGGTGCGCGCGGCGTCGGAGCGCGTTGATGTCCCGTACTCGTTTGCCCGCTCTATCCAGCATGCTCTGGCGCAAGAGGGGATCATCGAGAGCCTGCGCGGCGTGCACGGCGGCATGCGCCTCGCCGTCGATCCGGCCAAGGTCACGCTGCTGAAGGTCGTCGAGGCCGTTCAGGGCCCGCTCGTGATGAACGATTGCACGGCTGCGGGCGGGGAATGCCCGCGCATGGGTACGTGCTGCTATCATCCCGTGTGGGCCGGCGCCCAGGCGTTGATGCGCGACTATCTCTCGTCTATCACGCTCGAGGAGACCGTGCACGGCACGAAGGCACCGTGTGTCGACCCCAAGTTCGCGGATCGATCGGCGTTCCGCACCTATGCCATGTGTGCGGGCGGCTGTGCTCGGGCCGAATAGGCCTAAGTTGGAGCCCCCCTTGATTTTGAGGAGCTCGAGATACCGATGACACCGGACCCCTTTCGCTCGACGGTACGCGCGGAAGGGGTCCGTTTGTATCGCGATCTTCCGTGGCGGCGCACGCGCGACCCCTATGCCATCTGGCTCTCGGAGGTCATGCTCCAGCAAACGCAGGTCGTGCGCGTGCTTACGCGCTGGCCCGAGTGGCTCGAGCGCTTTCCGAGCGTTGCCGCGCTCGCCGAGGCCGAGCCTGCAGAGGTGCTGGAAGCTTGGCAGGGGATGGGCTATAACCGGCGCGCGCTCGCGCTCCACCGTGCGGCAAAGGCCGTGGTGCAAAACTACGGGGGAGAGTTCCCGCGGGAGGCGGCCGAGCTCAAGGCGCTGCCGGGGATCGGCCCCGCGACGGCACAGGGTATCCGCGCGTTTGCATTCGATCTGCCGGGCGTGTATCTCGAGACGAACGTGCGCACCGTCTTTTTGCATCATTACTTTCCCGAGACGGAGGGCGTGCCCGACCGTGAGCTCGTGCCGCTTGTGGAAGCCGCGTGCCCGGCTGGCTCCGGCGCCGCCGCCGCGTGCGAGATCGGCTCTCCCGTGCGGCCGTATGCCATGCCGGAGGATGCCGACGATACGCCGCGTTCGTGGTACTACGCCCTGCTCGACTACGGCGCCTATCTTAAGAAGATGCTGCCCAATCCATCGCGGCGGTCAAAAAGCTATACGCGTCAGAGCAAATTCGAGGGGTCGCGCCGGCAAAAGCGTGCCGAGCTGGTGCGCATGCTGCTCGCCGCTGGCGATGCCGGTCTTACCAGAGATGAGCTCGTGCAGGGTCTCGGTGATTTTGAGCGAGCGGCCGCGCGGCCCGCTGTGGATGCCGAGCTCGTTTTGAGCATTGTGGATGAGCTCGAGCGCGAGGGTTTCTGCGCACGTTCGGGTGACGTTTGGCAGATCGCATAGCTGCCGGCGTGGCGAGCGGGGTATATCTATCGTATGCTGATTTCTTATTAGGAATCAGTTACAATAAGGATGATGGTTCGCCTGCCATCTAAAATGCACCGAAACGAAGGGACGGACGCCATGGATTTCGAGAACTCCCAGACCAAGAAGAACCTCGAGGCCGCCTTTGCCGGCGAGTCGCAGGCTCATACCAAGTATCGCTACTATGCCTCCAAGGCCAAAAAGGACGGCTACGTTCAGATCTCGAACATCTTTACCGAGACGGCCGGCAACGAGGCCGAGCACGCCAAGCTGTGGTTCAAGTACCTGCACGACGGCGCCGTGCCCGACACCCTGCAGAACCTGAAGGACGCAGCCGCCGGCGAGAACTACGAGTGGACCGAGATGTACGAGGACTTTGCCAAGACGGCAGAGGCCGAGGGCTTTACCGAGATCGCCGAGAAGTTCCGCGGCGTGGGCGCCATCGAGAAGGCGCACGAGGAGCGCTATCAGAAGCTCGCCGAGCGCGTCGAGGCCGGCGAGGTCTTTACGCATGAGGGCGTCAAGGTGTGGAAGTGCCTGAACTGCGGCCATCTGCATGTGGGCGCCGAGGCCCCCGAGGTCTGCCCGGTCTGCAACCATCCGCGCAGCTACTTTGAGGAGCAGGTCGTCAATTACTAGGCACCACCGCGTCTTCGATCGCATGCTCAGCGAGGTCGATCCAATTGGGTCGGCCTCGCTTTTTGTTGGCGGATTACGTCTGCGACGGCATGGGTGGACGCGCCTTCAAAAAGAGGAGATGGGCGCTTGCCCATCCTGCGGGTTCGCGTTTGTTCAGCTTGTGGGATCACGCTCGTTGCCCCGGCTCCCTTTGGGGCTTGCATCTTCGGCTCTCGTCCGCGCTTTAGCGATGGGATATGAGCAACGTGACGGGGAGTTCGCTGTGGGCAAGGTCGGGGTGGGACGCGCGAAAGCTTTACGGCAAGGTTGGTGGGGGAGCGCGGGCCTTGATTGGAAGCTCCACTCAAAAGCTCAACAAAACCGCAGGTAGATAGTATATCTGAGGATTGAGGGGCGTGCGCACTCCCTCTTTTTTGCCGAAAAACCCGGCTCCGGTCATTGTCGCCCGCGCGTGCGTTTGGCACGGTGGGGAGGAAGCGGATCAGCGTTCTCGATCGGAGGGGCAGCTATGGAACTGTTCTTGGAAACCGCGGCGCAGCGAGCGCGTCGTCTGGCTGCAGGGGATGGAGATGGCGGCGCGGGTGCGACGTTTTCGGGGCTTTGGAGCGGGGCCGATACCGCGGCCTCGCCGTGTGCGGCTCCGACGGCGCGTGCTACGGAGAGTGTCGCAGATGTCGACGCTTCGGGGAGCAAGCGCCATCGTCTGCTGCGGCGCAGCAAGTCGGTCGTTCCGGCTGCAGCCGAGGAGTATTCGATCCAGCAGGAGAGCTACCGTAAGGAACTCGCGTTTGACCGCGCGCGCACGCGCCGCCGAAAAGCGCTGGGCATTCTGCGCATGCTCGCCATGATCGTGGCGATCCCCGCCGGGCTCGCGCTGCTCTTTGTGGCGTCGTACGCGCTCACCTGTATTTTGCGGGGAGCCACGCCCGACGAGGTGCTCGAGCTCCTGCAGATGATGCTCGAGCGCATCTGCGACTTTGCCGCTCGGTTAAGCTGACGGGGCGTGGGCGTGCTGCAAGGATATATAAACTATTCACCTGCTCAATAACTATTAACCCGATTAATAATTGACTTGCTTCAAGCTATTAATTCGATTAATATTTAACAACCGAAAGGGAAGGTATGGTCAAGCGAAAAGAGGTGACCGACCTCCTTAAGAGGAATGGTTTCCATTCCACCGGCGGCACCAACCACGAGCACTGGTCAAACGGTAGTGAATGGACTCAGGTGCCACGGCATCGTGAGATATCGAACCAGCTTTTCGAGAAGATCAAGAAGCAGGCGGGTCTGAAATAGCTTGAGTCTCTTGTGCTTGCCATGAAGGGAGAGCCATGTTTTATATGCAGGAATTCGAACTCGTGAACGATGAGGGCTGGATCCTGGCGCTCCCCTTCGATCTTGAGGGCGGAACCCAGGGCGCCACTGTGGCCGAGGCCATGGAGATGGCCGGCGACTGGCTGCGCGACGAAGTGATCTCGCATCTTGAGTCGGGGCGGGAACTGCCATCGACCACGTTTGACAACGTTCCGGCACAAGGCGGACGCGTCGTGCTCGTCGGGGTATATGCGAGCCTCTCGGACGTTCCCAGCATGAGTGCCGCCGAGGCTGCAGAGGTGCTCGGCGTGAGCCGCCCGCGCGTGAGCAAGATGATCGAGACCGGCATGTTGAGGGGCTGGAAAGAAGGTCGCAACACACGCGTTTCCCTTGAATCCGTTGAGCTCCGCCGGGCGGGCGAACATAGCGCCGGGCGCCCTAAAAAAACGATCGCGGCATAGGCTGTTCTCAAGCTTGGGATCGAGATGCCGTCGGTTTAGGAACGCTCGGGGCGTGTGGCGGTTTCGCGCACGGCGAAGTAATAGGGGTGCTGGCGGATCTCGGAGTATTCGAACATCACGCCCTTGGAGTCGAAGTGCTGCCCGCGAAAGACGCCGACCGCCTTGAGCGAGTTGAGGTCGAACACGCGGATGTCCTCTTCGTTGGCGGCCTCCACGGTGATGAGGCGCTTGCCGATGCCGATGGTCACCCCGATTTCCTCGAGATACCCGTAGAGAGAGACGCGAGCCTGCTCGGCGGTGAGCCCCGGGGCCTCGGCTACGAGCATCCACGACGACTCGATGGAGACGGCCACGCCGTCGGCCGAGCGGACGCGTTTGGTGAAGTAGACCTCGTCACCTTCGGCAAAGCCCGTGGTCTGGGCGAGGGCTGCGTCGATGGTGAGCGTGCGGAACTCGAGGAGCTCGGTCGACGGTGCAAAGCCGATACGGCGCGCTGTCTGGTTAAAGGACTCGAGGCCGCCCATGGAGTAGCCGGCATTGTTGTCGTCGGTCTCGGGGCGCCAGATCACGCGCACGCCCTTGCCCTGGATGGGCTGCACGTAGCCGTCGCGAGCGAGCTCGGAGAGGGCGCGGCGCACGCTCGAGCGCGAGCATCCGTAGCGCGCGCAGAGCTCGTTCTCGGAGAGCAACATCGATTGATAGGTGTAGAGCCCGGTCTCGATGCTCTCTTTGATGTTGTCGTAGATCCCTCTGAAAATGCTCTTTGGCATGGGCGCGTCTCGAATCTTTTGCAGCTTGCTCGATAAATGGTACGCGCCGATAGGCATCAGCGCGGGTACATGATAGTGGAATCTTGTTCGAACAAGCAAGCTGAAGCAGGGGGTTGCGCTATAGGAAAGCAGGCCGATCTCGTTTTGATTCAGACGCTCACCGCGAAATTCCTACCGTTCGCAGCTTGTTCGAACAAGTAGCTAGAGCTTGTTCGAACAAGTGCGTATAGTAACCATTGAACTTGTTCGCACAAGTGAATCGAAGGCGCCCGGTTCGCGCGAACGCATAGTGCGCGGGGTCTCGCCGCCCCGTGCGCAGGAAAGAAGGGAAACATCCTCATGATGCAAAAGATCCAGAAGTTCGGAGGTGCGATGTTCACCCCGGTCCTGCTCTTCGCCTTTGCCGGCGTGGTTGTGGGTCTGGGCACGCTCTTCACGACGCAGGCTATCTTCGGTGACCTCGCGGCCCCGACTTCCCCTTGGTACCTCTGCTGGAACGTGGTGCTCCAGGGCGGTTGGACCGTCTTTAACCAGCTGCCGCTCCTCTTTGCGGTCTCGCTCCCGATCGGCCTCGCCAAAAAGCAGAACGCTCGCTGCTGCATGGAGGCGCTCGTCGGCTACCTCACCTTCCACTACTTCATGAACACGCTGCTCTCGCAGTGGGGCGGGTTCTTCGGCGTCGACTTCTCGGCCGAGACCGGTTCCGCCTCGGGCCTCGCGATGATCGCCTCGATCAAGACGCTCGACATGGGCATGATCGGCGCGCTTGCCGTCTCGGGCATCATCATCGCGGTGCACAACAGGTTCTTCGACACCGAGCTGCCCGACTGGCTGGGCGTCTTCAACGGCTCTGTCTTCGTCTACGTGGTGAGCTTCTTCGTGCTGCTCCCCACCGCCGTGCTCTGCTGCTTTGTGTGGCCGCATATCCAGGACGGCATCGCCGCGCTCCAGGGCTTCCTTACCTCTACCGGTCTGCTCGGCGTGTGGGTGTTTGCCTTCCTCGAGCGCATCCTCATTCCGTTCGGCCTGCATCACCTCGTCTACTCGCCGCTCTATTACGACAACGTTGTCGTGCATGGTGGCATCTACGCCGCATGGGCGACGGCGCTCCCGACGCTCGCCGCTTCGAGCGACTCGCTCGCCGCTTCTGCTCCCTGGGCCGCCTTCACCTGCACCGGTTGGTCCAAGATCTTCGGCTGCACCGGCATCGCGCTTGCCTTCTACAGCACGGCCAAGCCTGAGCGCCGCAAGGAGCTCCTGGGCCTTCTGATTCCCATCACCCTCACCGCCATCTTCTGCGGCGTGACCGAGCCGATCGAGTTCACCTTCCTCTTCATCGCGCCCCCGCTCTTCGCGGTCCACGCGGTGCTCGCGGCCTGCCTGGCCACGGCCATGAACGCGGCCGGCGTGGTCGGCGTCTTTTCCGGCGGCCTGATCGAGATGAGCTCGCTCAACTTCATCCCGCTCATGGCCTCGCATGCGCTTACTTATCTCATCGCCCTTGTGATCGGTCTCGCGTTCACCGGTATCTACTTCGTGGTGTTCCGCACGCTCATCCTCAAGTTCGACTACAAGACCCCCGGCCGCGAGGATGACGACGAAGATATCGAGTTCAAGTCCAAGCAGGACTACCGCGACAAGCAGTCCGGTGCCGCCGCTTCCGCCGAGGCCGCAGCCGAGACCGGCAAGTCCAAGAACGAGATCCTCGCCGAGAACATCCTCGACCTGCTCGGCGGCAAGGACAACATCAAGGACGTCACCAACTGCGCCACCCGTCTGCGCGTGAACGTCTACGACGACAGCATCGTCGCCAACGATCCCGACTTCAAGAAGATCGGCACCATGGGCCTCTCGCGCAACGGCTGCTCCATGCAGGTCATCGTGGGCCTTACGGTCCCAATGGTTCGCGAGAAGTTCGAGGCCCTGCTCTAGAGCGAACGCTCTGGGCTCACCCACCAGGTAACAAGCGGGGCGGCGGTTAAAGGTCGCGACGCCGCCCCACCTAACATCAAGCGACCGGAAACCAGGAGGTTTGGCCATGTCCAAGAAGAGCTACGCGGTAACCATCGCCGGCGGCGGCTCCACCTTCACCCCGGGTATCGCCCTCATGCTCCTCAAGGAGCACGATCGCTTTCCCGTCGACAAGGTGACGTTCTACGACAACAACGCCGAGCGCCAGGAGATCGTTGCAAAGGCCTGCGAGATCTACTTCAAGGAGAACGCGCCCGAGCTCGAGTTCAACTACACCACCGACCCCGAAGAGGCCTTTACCGGCATCGACTTCGTGCTCGCCCACATCCGCGTCGGCCTCTACGCCATGCGCGAGCAGGACGAGAAGATCCCGCTGAAGTACGGCGTCGTGGGCCAGGAGACCTGCGGACCTGGCGGCATCGCTTACGGCATGCGCTCCATCGGCGGCGTCATCGAGATCCTCGACTACATGGAGAAGTACAGCCCCAACGCCTGGATGCTCAACTACTCCAACCCGGCCGCCATCGTGGCCGAGGCCTGCCGCGTGCTGCGCCCGAACAGCCGCATCATCAACATCTGCGACATGCCGATCGACCTCATGGACAAGATGGCCGTCATGTGCGGCATCAAGGACCGTCGTGAGCTGCAGTACAGCTACTACGGCCTGAACCACTACGGTTGGTTCACCAAGATCTACGACGCCGAGGGCAACGACCTCATGCCCGAGATCAAAAAGCACATGGCCGCCAACGGCTACCTCGACGGCATCGAGCACGAGGAGGGCAAGGAGCAGCACATCGAGGAGAGCTGGATCCACACCTTCGGCAAGGCCAAGGACGTCTACGCGGTCGATCCCGAGACGATCCCCAACACCTATCTCAAGTACTACCTGTTCCCCGACTACGTGGTCGAGACCTCCAACCCCGACTACACCCGCGCCAACGAGGTCATGGACGGCCGCGAGAAGAAGGTCTTCGGCGCCTGCCGCAAGGTGATCGAGTCCGGCACCGCCGAGGGCGCCGGCTTTGAGGCCGATGCGCACGCCACCTACATCGTCGACCTCGCCTGCGCACTCGCCGAGAACACCAAGGAGCGCTTCCTGCTCATCGTCCCGAACGACGGCGCCGTGTCGAACTTCGACGAGACCGCCATGGTCGAGGTGCCCTGCATCGTCGGCTCCAACGGCTACGAGAAGATCTGCCAGGGCAAGGTCCCGCAGTGGCAGAAGGGCATGCTCGAGCAGCAGGTCTCCGTCGAGAAGCTCGTCGTCCAGGCTTGGGTCGAGGGCAGCTACCAAAAGCTCTGGCAGGCGCTCTCCCTCTCCGCGACCGTGCCTTCGGCCAAGGTCGCCAAGCAGATCCTCGACGACCTCATCGAGGCCAACAAGGGTTACTGGCCCGAGCTCAAGTAAGGGCTGCGGAATCGATGTTCCGCGCTGAGGCGCTACGATAGAGGCGCCGTATACGAGGCCTCCCCGGCGCATATGTGCAAGGGGAGGCCTTGCCGTAAGGAGTGAAGATGAGCAAAAAGAACGCTTCGCGTGCCAAGGCCGCGGCGGCAGGCACCAAGAGCGATCCGAACCGCACCGTGCGCGATGCCGGGGGCGCTTCCCGCGACACCCATGTAGCCAAGGCCTCGGGCAAGCGCGCAAAGATCGTGCATAGCGCATGGGCGCCCGCGGCGAATTCCGCTCGCGAGCAGCGCACCGCGCAGTTTTTCGGCGTGGTCGAGGTGTTGCTCGTGCTCGTTCCGGTGCTGCTCGTGGCCTCGTTCGTCATGATGAAGGGCTCCCTCACGGCCGAGAGCCTGCAGTCGTACTTTAGCGAGGACCCCGCCTTTTTGGTGAGCTTTCTCGCAGCCTGCGTGCAGCCGTTCGCGGCCTATCTGCTGCGGCTCGTGCACCGCAAGTATCTCGAAGGCGACATGGGCTATGCGGCGGGCAATCTCATCGCGCTTCTTTGCGCCGAGATCCTCCTGCAGAACCTGGTGGGCGTCGTCGGCATGGTGGTCTTGCTCTGGCGCGTGTGGAAGAACGCGGCCCCGCACATGGGCGACTGGGTGCACGAACGGCGCTTCGGCGGAGTCCTCTTCGATATCTCGGGCGCACTCGTGGTGCTCGCCTTTGCCCTTATCTGCGCGTTTGCCGGCATGAGGCTCGCGGCGTAGGGCGTGCTCGTGCCGGCGTGCCTGCGTGCCGCTTTGTCGCGGCGCTTGCCGGCCGCTCGCCGACGCCCTTGCTGGCGCAGGCCTCTTATAGTCTGCTTGCGTGCAGAATCTCCGTCCGCACGGTCTCGTATACTGAGGCCGTGCATTTTTGTCTGTTCGGGAGGTTCGCCTTGGACGTCGTTATCGTTGTGCTCGCCTTGGTTGCGGTCTGTTTGGGAACCGGGTGCCTGGCGCTGCTCGCGAAGAGCCGTCGGAGCCTTGCCGAGACGAGCGCATCGCAGCGCGACCTGCTCGAGCGCATCGCGGGGCTGAACGAGCAGATCGAGGTTCAAACCCAGGCGCAGCGGCAGGCCGCGGCCCTCGACCAGCAGCGCTTTGCCTATCTGAACCAGCAGATGACGGCGCTCTCGGGTCATGTGGACGACACCCGGCGCGAGACCATGCAGCAGCTCACCTCCAATCGCGAGGCCACGGAGGCACGGCTCGATAAGATCCGCGAGACCGTGGGTACCGAGCTCGGGGCGATCCGTTCCGACAACACGCAACAGCTCGACCGCATGCGCGCCACCGTGGACGAAAAGCTCTCGCGCACGCTGAACGACCGCCTGAGCGCGTCGTTCAAGCAGGTGAGCGATCAGCTCGAGGCGGTCTACAAGGGTCTGGGCGATATGCAGGGAATCGCCGCGGGCGTGGGCGACCTCAAGCGCGTGCTCGGCAACGTCAAGACGCGCGGCATCTTGGGCGAGGTGCAGCTGGGGGCGATCCTGCGCGAGATCCTGGCGCCCGAGCAGTACGAGGAGAACGTGGCAACCAAGCCGGGCGCGAGCGAGCGCGTGGAGTTCGCCGTCAAGATCCCGGTGGACGATGCGGAGCCGGTGCTTTTGCCGATCGATTCCAAATTCCCGGGCGATGCCTACGAGCACCTGCTCGACGCGCTCGATTCGGCCGATGCCGACGCCGTGGCGGCCGCGCGCAAGAACCTCGACGCCATGATCAAGCGCGAGGCCAAGGATATTTCCGAGAAGTACCTGAGCGTTCCCGCGACCACGAACTTCGGCATCATGTTCCTGCCGTTCGAGGGGCTCTATGCCGAGGTGGTCAACCGCCCCGGCCTCCTCGAGGAGCTCGCCCGCAACTACCGCGTGAACGTGGCCGGCCCGAGCACCATGGCGGCGCTCCTCAACAGCCTGCAGATGAGCTACCAGACATTTGCTCTCCAAAAGCGCACCGATGATGTGCTGCGCGTGCTCTCGGCGGTCAAGGCCGAGCTTCCCAAGTACCAGACGGCCCTGCGCCGCGCGCATCAGCAGATCGAGACGGCGGGCAAGACGGTCGACAGCATCATCACCACGCGCACCAACGTGATGCAGCGCACGCTCAAGAACATCGACGCCATGGAGAACGCGGACGAGTCCGAGCGCGTGCTCGGCTATGAGGGGACCGAGCTGCCGGGTGCGGGCGAAGAGGGCGATGCCTGATGCCGCGCGAGACGAATGCAAGCAAGCGTGAACGCGCGATCGAGGTATGCGAACGGCTCGATCGGCGCTACGGGCCGGTCGAGTGCTTTTTGGACCACGAGAATCCGTTCAGGCTGCTGGTCTCGGTGCTGCTCTCGGCCCAGACCACCGATGCCCAGGTGAACAAGGTGACTCCCCGCCTTTTTGAGCTCTGGCCGACCCCCGAGGCCTTGGCCGGCGCCGCATATACGGACGTGTGTGAGGTCATCCGCTCGCTCGGGTTCTACAAGAGCAAGGCCAAGCACGCCATCGAGGCCGCCCAGATGATCGTCGCCGACTACGGCGGGGAGGTGCCCGCCGACATGAAGGAGCTCGTCAAGCTCCCCGGCGTGGGACGCAAGACGGCGAACATCGTCCTCAACGTGGGCTTTGGCATCGTCGAAGGCATCGCGGTCGATACGCATGTGAACCGAATCGCGCATCGGCTCGCGCTGAGCCCCAAAACGCATGCGAAGGAGCCGCTCAAAACCGAGCAGGACCTGCTTAAGATCTTGCCGCATGAATACTGGCATTCGGTGAATCATCAGTGGATCAGCTTTGGGCGCGAGATCTGCGATGCGCGCAAGCCACTGTGCGAGGAATGCCCGCTGTCCGACCTGTGCCCTTCCGTGCAGGCGTAGCGCGGGGCGGCTCCGCCTGCACGGGCCACGTCGATGCACAGGGGGTTCTGCCTGCTGCGACGTGCTAGGATAATCGAAAATCAGGAACGCATCGACCTGCCGGGCCCATCCCCGGCGGGTTTTTGGCGTGAGTCGGCGAAGGGAAAGCCATGCTCATCCACCGCATTGCCGCACAACTCTATACCGCCGAGGGGCCGCAGGTCATCGAGCGGGCGCTTGACGCCGGCGAGGACGCGACGCTCGCCGTTTCGCAATCGGCGCGCTCGCTCATGCTCGCGGCTCAGTTCGCGCGTCGCCCGCGGCCGGTGGTGTACGTGGTCTCGGGCGAGGACGCGGCCGATCGCGCCGCTCGTGCGCTCGCGAGCTACGTGGGGCTCGAGCGCGTGGTGCGGTTCCCCGAGCGCACCGATCGCCCCTGGAAGGACAAAGCGCCCGACGACGCCGTGGTTGCCAGCCGCTGCGCCGCGCTCGGCCGCATCGCGCGCGGCGACGCGTGCATCATGGTCGCCTCGGCGCGCTCGCTCCTGCGCTGCGTTCCGCCTGCCGAGAGCCGCTTTTGGGCTTCGCAGGTCTTTTCGGTGGGGAGCGAGGTTCCCTTTGACGAGGTGCCGCGGCGCCTTGTGGGGATGGGCTACACCTCGGCCGGCGCCGCCGACGTTCCGGGAACATTCAACGTGCACGGCGACACCGTCGACATCTTTCCCGCGCAGGCAAAGTCGCCGGTGCGCCTAGAGTTCTTCGGCGACGAGATCGACCGCATCCGCCGTATGGTGGCATCGACCGGCCAGACCATCGGCGACGAGGATTCCGTCGAGGTCTTTCCGTGCCGTGAGCTCGCGCTCACCGACGACGCGGTGCACCGCATGCACGTGGCGCTCTATCGCGCGAGCCAGGACGATAGCGAGCTGGCGGCACTGCTCGAGATGGTAGATGCGCGCATCGTCACGCCCGAGCTCGAGCGCTATCTGCCGGTTATGTACGAGTCGACTGTGTCACCGCTCGCGCACGTGAGCGAGAACACGCTGGTCGTGCTCTCGGAGCCGCGCTCGCTCTTTGACGACTGCACGCGCGCCTACGAGGAGCTCGAGACCCGTGCCGCCGCCGATGGCATCAAGCGGCTCGACGGCCTCTACGTGCGTCCGCAACAGCTCGACTTCGGGCATCAGCAGCGCCTGAACTACGTGAGCCTTATCCGCGCGGGCGGCACGGTGACGGCCGAGCTCAAGGTGGAACAGCCGGCAATCGCGGGCTCCGACACGCGCTTTATGAGCCGTATCCAGGAGGTCGTGGCCAATCGCTCTGCGGTCGTCTTCGCGATCCCCGACCGCGGTGCGCGCGAGTCGATGGAGCTCACGTTCGGCGACGAGTCCATCCCGTTCGAGGAGTCGCTGACGGCGGCCCCCGAGAACGCGGGCGACGCCTGCGCGCGCGTGCATGTTGCCGCCGCCGACTCGTCGGAGCGCGTGGCAGCGGGCGCACGCAGGAACGGGCCTGCGATCGCGCGTCGCACGGCCGACGCTCTCAACGCGCGCTCGCTCGAGGAGGGCGCGCCGAGCAGTGTGCCGACCCTTACGCGCGGCCGTGTGACCTTTACCGACGCGGCCTTCCCGCAGGGCGTCGTCATACCCGAGGCGAGCCTTGCGATCTTTTCCATCGCCGACCTGAGCGCGCGCATGGACGCCAAGCGCAACCAGCGCCGCCGCAAGGTCGATATCACCGAGGTGACGTTCCCCTTTAAGCCGGGCGACTACGTGGTGCATGCCACGCACGGCATTGCGCTGTTTGCCGAGATCGTGCGCCAGGAAGTGGGCGGCAAGGACCGCGACTACTTCTTGCTTGAGTATGCCGACGGCGACAAGCTCTATGTTCCGCTCGAGCAGGTCGACCGCATCTCGCGCTACGTGGGCCCCGACGGTGACAAGCCGCGCCTCACGCGCCTCAACACCGCAGATTGGAGCCGCGCCACCACCAAGGCGCGCAAGAGCGCCAAAAAGCTCGCCTTCGACCTCGTCGATCTCTACACGCGTCGCGCCTCGGTGACGGGCATCGCCTGCCCGCCCGACACGCCCGAGCAACAGGAGATGGAGGAGAGCTTTCCCTACGACGAGACGCGCGACCAGCTCGAGGCCATCGCCGACATCAAGGCCGACATGGAGGCGGCAAAGCCCATGGACCGTCTGCTCTGCGGCGACGTGGGCTTTGGCAAAACCGAGGTCGCCCTGCGCGCGGCCTTTAAGTGCGTCGACTCGGGCCGCCAGGTCATGGTGCTCTGCCCCACGACGATCCTGGCGCAGCAGCACTACGAGACCTTCTTCGAGCGCTTTGCGCCCTTTGGCGTGGAGGTCGAGGTGCTCAGCCGCTTTAGGACCCCGGCACAGCAGAAGCGCTCGCTCGCGGCGTTTGCTGAAGGGCGCGTCGAGGTGCTGATCGGCACGCATCGCCTGCTCTCCGCCGACGTGAACCCGCACGACCTGGGCCTTGTGATCATCGACGAGGAGCAGCGCTTTGGCGTGCAGCACAAGGAGCAGCTCAAGAACCTGCGCGAACAGATTGACGTGCTCACCCTTTCGGCCACGCCTATCCCGCGCACCATGCAGATGGCCATGAGCGGTGTGCGCGACATGAGCCTCATCACCACGCCGCCCACCGGGCGCCGCCCCGTTGCGGTACACGTGGGCGAGTACGATCCCGACGTGGTGAGCGCGGCGATCCGCCTCGAGATGGAGCGCGGCGGCCAGGTCTACTACGTGAGCAACCGCGTCAAGACCATCGACGACGCCGTGGAGCGCGTGCACGACGTCGCGCCCGAGGCACGCGTGGGCGTGGCGCACGGCAAGATGAGCCCGCGCGAGGTGGAAGACGTGATGATCCAGTTCACAACCAAAAAGATCGATGTGCTCATCGCCACCACCATCGTGGAGAGCGGCATCGATAACGCGCATGCGAACACGCTGATCATCGAGGACTCGCAGCGCCTGGGCCTGGCGCAGCTCTACCAGCTCAAGGGCCGCGTGGGCCGCTCGGCAACCCAGGCCTACGCCTACTTTATGTTCCCGGGCGAGCTGCCGCTCACCGAGGAGGCGACGGCGCGCCTCACGGCGCTCTCCGAGTTCCAGGACCTCGGCAGCGGCATGCGCATCGCCATGCGCGACCTCGAGATCCGCGGTGCCGGCTCGCTCGTGGGCGCCGAACAGCACGGTAATCTCTCGAGCGTCGGCTTTGACCTGTTCACCCAGATGCTCGGGCAGGCCGTGGCCGAGGCACGCGGCGACGAGAACGCGGCGCTCGAGGCGCCGGGCGTGGCCATCAATCTTCCGGCCGATTTCTACTTGGACGAGGAGTACCTGCCGCGCGTGGACGAGCGCGTGCTCGTGTACCGCAAGGTCGCGGCGGCAGAAGACCTTGAGGCGGTGGACGAGGCCCAGCAGGATTGCGAGGCCGCGCATGGCGAGCTGCCGCAGGCGGCGCTCAACCTGTTCGACCGCGCGCGCCTGCGCATCCGCGGCGGGCGCTTGGGGCTCGAGAGCATCTCGCTCACGGGCGGGCGCCTGGTGTTCCAGGGTGTCGACGTTCCCAAAAAGGCGGCGTTTGAGCTCAAGAGCCGCTACGGTGCCGTCAACTTTCCCAAGAGCCGCAAGCTCTCCGTTCCCTACAAGGCCGGTGCCGGGGCCGGCTCGGGGCTGGGGCGCGGGATCGACGCCGGCAACGGCACGGGTCCCGTTGCCGCCGCACTGATGATCCTCGAGCAGCTCGGAGCCAGCGGAGACGACGACTGATTTTTAGCCATCTCGCCTGCGTCGCATCGCCATGGAATCGAAAGATCGCCGTCGCCGGGCGCTGTGGGCATGAGGAGGGCGCCGAAAGCACTTCCCTCATGCCTTTCGGGGTTGTGACGTCTGGTTTCCCGTGGCTTACTTCCGTAAAACGGGGAGTAAAATAGCGTTAACCCAGTAGGGAGCGATTTTGTTCCCGAGAAACCTGCAGAAACTCAGCGATTCAAGCGCGGCTACCTCGCTTTCGAGACGGCACTCCCCGTTTTCCGTAAGTAAGCCATAGGAAACCATCTAAATCGGGTGATTTTTGCGCTATCTGCTAGCATGCAGGTCAAAAAAACGTTGCCACAAGCGGTGTGATTTGTAATAGGGAGAGAAATGGTCACATTTGAGAACGATTATTCCTTCGGTGCGCACCCGGCGGTGTTGCAGGCGCTGGTCGATACCAACATGGAGCCCATGACGGGCTACGGGATGGATGGGCGCTGCGAACATGCCAAAGAGCTGATCCGCGCCGCATGCGACGCACCCGAGGCCGACGTGTTCTTTTTGGTCGGCGGCACGCAGACCAACCAGGTCGTGCTCGACATGCTCCTCGCGCCCTATGAGGGCGTGGTGGCGGCCGAGACGGGCCATGTTGCCTGCCACGAGGCGGGGGCCATTGAGTTCTCGGGGCACAAGGTCCTCACCGTTCCGGCGCACGACGGCAAGATGGACGCGGCAGAGCTCGACCACTTTGTCGAGCTGTTCTACCAAGACGGCAATCACGAGCACATGGTGTTCCCGGGTGCGGCGTATATCTCGTTCCCCACGGAGTTCGGAACCCTCTACAGCAAGGCCGAGCTCGCGGCAATCCACGAGGTCTGCCGCAAGCGCAAGATCCCGCTCTTTGTGGACGGCGCGCGCCTGGCCTATGCGCTCGCGAGCGACGAGTGCGACGTGACGTTGCCCGAGCTCGCGCAGCTCTGCGATGTGTTCTATATCGGCGGCACCAAGTGCGGCGCCCTCTGCGGCGAGGCCGTGGTGTTCCCGCGGGGTAACGCGCCCACGCACACGGTGCCGCGCATCAAGCAGCACGGCGCGCTCCTGGCCAAGGGGCGCCTGCTCGGTGTGCAGTTCGAGGCGCTCTTTACCGACGGTCTTTACACCCGTATCGGTCAGGTCGGAATCGATGCCGCGCAAAAGCTCCGTGCGCTGCTGCATGAGCGTGGGGCCCGGTTCTTGCTCGAGTCGCCCACCAACCAGCAGTTCGTGATCGTGACCAAGGCCGAGTACGAGCGGTTGCAGCAGCATATGCCGGTGAGCTACTGGGATGCCTTCGATGACGAGCATGTTTCGATCCGCCTGGCGACGAGTTGGGCCACGACCGACGCCGACATCGAGGCCCTGGCCAAGATCTGGGAGGGCTAGCATGGCGATGAGCGCTCGTGCGGCCTCCGGGACGGGCGGCTCCGAAGGTGAACTGACGGGCGAGCCGCTGGACGAAAAGCCCGGCACGAGCGCAAAGGCGACCGCTTGCCCCGACGCGATCGCCGTGCGCAGGGCGACCCCCGATGACGCGCCCGCGCTTTTGGGAATCTATGCCCCTTACGTGCTCAAAACCGCGATCACCTACGAATATGAGGTCCCGAGCGAGGGCGAGTTCAGGCGGCGCATCGAGCGCACGCTGAACGCCGGCTACCCGTACCTGGTCCTTGAGCGCGGGGGAGTGCCCGCGGGCTATGCCTATGTGGGGCGCCTGCACGAGCGCGCCGCCTACGACTGGGCAGTCGAGACATCGATCTATCTGGCGGAGGATGAGCGCGGATGCGGCACCGGGCGCCTGCTGCACGACGCGCTCGAAGCCGCGCTGCGTGCGATGGACATGCTCGACATGTGCGCCTGCATCGCCACGCCCGACGGCGCCGACGACGAATATCTCACGCATAACAGCGAGCGATTCCATGCGCATATGGGATACCGCAAGGTGGGGGAGTTCATCCAGTGCGCGCAGAAGTTCGGGCGCTGGTACAACATGGTCTGGATGGAGAAGTCGCTCGGCGAGCGGACGCCGGACGCGCCTACTCCCAAGCGGTTTGACGAAGTTGCCGGCTCGTTGGGGTATCGCTAACTGTCGTGTGTCAAGACGTTGTTTAGTCCGACGATGCGAGATATCGGGGCATGAGCTTGGCCTCCGCCCCGTGTCTGGACGGCGGCGTATAATCGTTCGCACTCAAACGAACGCGGAAGGGCGGACGGCATGCCGGGCGAGCGCGCACTCTCGACACTCAAGACATACTTTGGCTACGACTCGTTCCGCCCGGGGCAGGAGCGCATGGTCGAGGCGATTCTCGCCGGCCGCGACGCCCTCGGCGTGATGCCCACCGGCGCCGGCAAATCGATCTGCTACCAGGTGCCGGCGCTCGCGGGCGAGGGCCTGACGCTCGTGGTGAGCCCGCTCGTCTCGCTCATGTCCGACCAGACGCGCGCACTGCTCGCGGTTGGCGCCCGCCCGAGCTATCTCAACTCCATGCTCACGCCCGGCCAGCAGAACACCGTGCTCAAGCGAGCGCGCGAGGGGCGCTACCAGATCATGTACGTGGCGCCCGAGCGCCTGCAAGACCCGCGCTTTATCGCCTTTGCGCAGGAGGCCGCGTCTCCGGGTGGGATCGGCCTTTCTCTCATCGCTGTCGACGAGGCACACTGCGTGAGCCAGTGGGGGCAGGATTTTAGGCCCGCCTACTTGCACATCTCGGAGTTCATCGAGGCGCTTCCCCAGCGCCCCGTGCTTGCCGCCTTTACCGCCACCGCTACCGAGCGCGTGCGCGCCGACATCGTGCAGATGCTCGGGCTCCATGACCCCGAGACGGTGGTGACGGGCTTTGACCGCGCCAATCTCTACTTTGGCGTGGAAGAGATGGGCGACAAGGCAAAGGCGACCTGGATCCGCGATTATGCCTTGGCACACGCGGACGAGAGCGGCATCGTGTACTGCGCCACGCGCAAGGCGGTCGACGAGCTCGCGGCGGATCTTGCGCATGCGCTCGGGCCGCGCGGCATCTCGGTCGGGCGCTACCACGCGGGCATGCCCGATCGCGAGCGCGCCGAGAACCAGGAGGCGTTCATCTCGGACGCCATGCCCGTCATAGTCGCTACCAATGCGTTCGGCATGGGCATCGACAAGCCCAACGTGCGCTACGTTATCCACCACAACGTTCCCGAGAGCATCGAGGCCTATTACCAGGAGGCGGGCCGCGCGGGACGCGATGGAGACCCGGCGAGCTGCCATCTGCTCTGGAACGGCAACGACTTTAGGCTGCGGCGCTTCTTCATCGACCGCGATCAGGGCGACGGCGACGAGGGGATGGACGAGGAGCAGCGCGTCTTTGCCCAGCAGAACCGCTACCGCCTGCTCGGCCAGATGGAGGGCTACTGCCAAACCACCGGTTGCCTGCGCGAGTACATGCTCCGCTACTTCGGCGACCGCTCGGCCGATCTTCAGACTCAACAAGGGGCCGCGCCGACAGGGCCCAGTGCGCCGAGCCCTGGGGCCGAGGAAGATTCCCGAACGTCGGCCGCCTCGGCGCCGTTGCGCACTCGTACGGCTGCCCACACCTGCGGCAACTGCTCGAACTGCCTCACCGAGTTCGAGGCCGAGGACGTGACCGATGCCGCCAAGGCCATCGTACGGTTCGTCTCGACCTGCCCGGGCCGCTACGGCAAGGCGCTCATCGCCGACGTGCTGCACGGTGCCGACACGGAGCGCATCCGGCAGCGCCGCCTCGACCAGGCGCCGGCGCACGGCTCGCTCGAGCACGAGAGCGTGGGCCGCATCAAAGACATCATCGGCCAGCTCGTGGGGCGCGGGTTCCTCGCGAGCTCGGGCGGGCAGTACCCGGTCATCGAGCTGGGTCCGCGCGCTCAGGAGGCGATCGGCGAGAGCGTGATCGCGACCTTTGAGTTCTCCATCAAGCGCCGCGCGCGCAAGAGCAAATCCGCCGCCCGCGTGCGCCGTTCCGTCGATCTTTTGCGCGAGGAGTCCGCGAACGATGGCCGCGAGCGCGTAGGCGACAACGGCGAGCTGTTCGAGCGCCTGCGCCTGGTGCGCAAGGAGCTTGCCGAGGAGCGCCAATGGGCGCCCTATCTCATCTGTGCCGACAAGGCCCTGCGCGGCATGTGCCGCCTGCGCCCGCACAACATGGACGAGCTGCTCGACGTGCCCGGTATCGGCGAGAAAAAGGCCGATGACTTCGGCGAACGCTTCCTGGCCGAAATCACCACCTTTGAAGAAAGCTGCAGTTAGGCTTCTTCGGTTCTGCATTGACTCGGACTGTAGACGAGCTATATCATTGCAATGATATAGCTAGGAGTTTATATGTCTGAGCTGCTCTTATATCACGGGTCCGATCATGTGGTCGAGCACCCCGAACCTGGCGTTGGTAATCCGCGTAACGACTACGGCCAGGGATTCTATTGCACGGCCGGGCATGACCTCGCCTGCGAGTGGGCATGCAAATGGAAGCACGACGGTGTGGTGTGCTCCTATGGGCTTTGCGCCGATGGCCTTCGTGTGCTCGACCTGCTCGATGATGAGCACACGGTCTTGCACTGGATCGCGATTCTCCTGCAGCACCGAACGTTTTCGATTGCTTCGGACATAGCAGCCGAGGCGCGTGATTATCTGATCGAGCGCTTTGGGTGCGACGTTTCCGGCTATGACATGGTGCATGGCTACCGCGCCGACGATTCTTATTTTTCGTATGCCGAGGCATTTGTCGACAACGGGCTTTCGCTTCGCAAACTCAACCGGGCGCTCAGGCTGGGAAAGCTCGGTGAACAGTATGCCTTGATCTCTCAGAGCGCCATGGACGCCCTCAAGTTTGAGACCAGCGAGGTCGCTTCGTGCGCGGAGTACTATTCCCGGTTCAAGGGACGCGATATCGCCGCGCGCGAGGCCTGGCGCCGCATGTCTCGCGCAAAAAGCCGAGCGCGTGACGATATCTACGTTATGGATATCCTGCGCGAGGGGATGGAGGTAACCGATGCGCGCATACAGCGAGCTCTATCTTAACGATGCTAAAAAGTGTCTGGGCGCGGCCTTTGATTACGCCGTGAACACGCAGGGTGTGTCGATCGAACGCTTTCTTCACCTGTTCTCGCTCACGCGCTGGGCGCGTTTGTTCGAAGAGGGAAACCCCTCGGTGGTTGCCGGCATGTCCGGTATCGAGCTTGCGTGGGCGGCGCTCAGCTCGGCTCTGACACTTGAGGAACACATGGAGCCGCCTGCGGGAGAGACGCTCGTCAATATCGATATGGGAAGCCCTGAATACTGGGTTGGCTGGATGCTGGCTCAGTATCAGTGGAAGAGTGGCCTGTCGTTTTCGCTAATCGAGGGATGTGCGAATGGGGCGGCTCTTCTCGACATGTACCCGCGCTACCACGAGATGGATATCTCTGAGGCGATGCTCGCCCTCGATAAGCTGCTCTTCCCAGGCGTAGGGGGGACCCGTCTGTTCGCGCGGCGGCGTATGGCAGGTCTGTCGCAAGCCGAGCTGGCGTCTGCTGCGGGTGTGGGCAAACGGTCGATTCAGATGTACGAGCAGCGCGTCAACGACATCAACAGGGCGCAGGTCGGCGCGGTTGCCAGGATGGCGCGGGTGCTGGGCTGCTCGATCGAGGACCTACTGGAACCCGAACCGGCCGAAGCCGAGAGTAACCTCCAGGCTCTGCGCAGAACAAAAAGGGTGCAACCTGTTGATTGCACCCTTGGTAGCTAAGCGTTCAGACGCTCGCGCTCAATGCGCGTTACTGTGCGCTGGAAGGTCCGGCAGCCGAACGGAACGGCCTACTTGCCGACGACGCCCTCGGCGTCCCACCAGTTGAGCTGCGAGATGTTGTCGCGGATATGCTGGCAGCTCTTGTGGAAGCCCTCGAGCTCGGCCTCGGACAGGTCGAGCGTGTAGACCTCCTCGACGCCCTCGGCGCCGATCACGCACGGCAGCGAGGTGTAGATGCCCTCCTCGCCGTACTGGCCGGTCATGAGGGTCGAGGCGGAGAGCACGGCGTGCTCGTTGTGGAGCACGGCGGCGCATACGCGGGCGGCGCTGTTGGCGACGGCGTACTCGGTGCAGCCCTTGCCGGCGTAGGTCACGTAGCCGCCCTTGCGCGCGAGCTCCTCGACCTCCATGTGATCGAATGCGTACTTCTCGGGGTTCTCGGCCTCGAGCTCAGAGAGCTTTTTGCCGGCGATGGTCGCGGCCTTAAAGGCGGCAAGCTGGCTAAAGCCGTGCTCGCCGATCATGTAGGCGTCGATGGACTTAGGGCTCACTCCGCACTTCTTGGAGATCTCGGAGTGCAGGCGGGCGGAGTCGAGACCGCAGCCCGAGCCGATGATCTTCTTGGGGTCGTAGCCCGTGAGGTGCCAGAGCTCGGTGCAGACCACGTCGCAGGGGTTCGAGATCGAGACGAAGATGCCCTCAAAGCCGGCATCGACCACGCGCTTGGCAAAGGTGCGGGCGGCGTCGGTGGTAAAGAACAGCTCGCCGTCGCGGTTGCCGGCGGCGAGGGCCACCTTGCCGGCGGCGTTGACGATGACATCGCAGCCCGCGAGCTCCTCGTAGTGGTCGTGGCAGTTCACGATCTTGGTGTTGTAGGGAACAAAGGTGAGGGAGTCGTGCAGGTCCTGGACCTCGGACGTGACCTTCTTGTCGTCGATGTCGCAGAGATAGAGCTCGTCGGCAATGCCCTGGAGCAGAAGACTGTTCGCCACGTGGGCTCCCACATGGCCCTGACCGATGACGCCGACTTTGCGCGTGCTGTACATATGCGGTTCCCTTCCTCTAGGTTTGTGCATGTGGGCTATTGTACGCGCACATACACGCCCGGTGACGAGCCGCGTTTGCAATCGTCGCTGTTTTTATATCTCGCCTGTGCTTGGCTATCTCAAAATTCGATAACCGGATACGCAAAACATGTTGAGCTATAAACCCATATTCCTATTGTGCTGGTAGGTATGACTCCTATAATGATGCAACCACAGCGCGGATAGAACGGCGTAATCGCAGGTCGAGGGGGTCTGCCGCCAGAATCCGCCCAGAGAGGTGCATCATGCAGAGCTTTACGACGCAACGCACGGGAGGCCGACGGATTCTGAAGGCGCTTGTGTGCGCCTGCATGGTCGTCGCCATATCCCTCGTCTCTTACGTAGGCGCCCCGCGCACGTCCGCGGCAGGCGACCTCAAGACGGTCCACATCGGTTTTCCCTCGAGCGGCAACAACTTTCAGAGCGGTCTTCTGGGCGTGGCCGAGAGCAAGGGCTACCTCAACGAGTACCTCGAGCCGCTCGGCTATACGGCCGAGACCACGGGCTTTGTGGGCGCAGCCCCGGCGCTTCACGAGGCGCTGACCTCGGGCGACCTCGACTTCGTCGACTATGCGGGATTTGCCGGCGTCCTCGGCAAGTCCAAGGGCATCGACACCACGCTCCTCGCCGTCACCGATTACGGTTCGGGCTGGCGCCTGGTGGTCTCCAAGAACTCGGGCATCAAGAGCCTCAAGGACCTCAAGGGCAAAAAGATCGCCTACCAGCGCGGCGCCACGCCGCAGATGTACCTGGTCAAGGTGCTCGCCGAGGCCGGCCTCACGTTCGACGACGTGGAGCCCGTCAACGCCTCGCTGCCCGACGGTCTCTCCACGCTCGCCTCGGGCGGGGTCGACGCCGCCGTGGTGAGCGGCGGGCAAGAGGCTCAGCTCGCCAAAGAGGGCCTCGTGAGCGTTCTGCACGATGGCGCCAAGTCCGATGCGACCACGTACTTTGAGACGACGGTGCTCGTCGGCCGCACGGCTTATCTCAAAGATCACAAGAAGGTGGCGGTCGCCATCCTCAAGGCGCTGCTCAAGGCACGCGCCGACGTCATCGCCGACCCCGACGCGTTCGTGAATCTCGTCTCCGAGAAGTCGGGCAACCCGCTCGAGGTCGTCCGCGCCCAGAACGTGGCCGACCAGACCACGCTCCGTCCGCTCTCGCTTTCCGGCGCCATGCTCGCCTCCATGCGGGAGGTGCAGAAGTTCGAGCTCAAGAACCAGATCATCCAGACCAAGGTCGACGTCGATAGCTGGACCGACTCGAGCTATCTCAAGCAGGCCATCACCGAGTACGGCTCGGACGGTAAGGGTACGGACGGTGCGACGCTTGCGACCAAGGCGATCGCGTCGCGTGTGGCGAGCGCCGAGGACCGCGCCGCGCGCAAGCAGGAGGCGGTCATTCGCGGGCTTGTCTCGGCGCTCCCCGTCGTTGCCGCGGCTGCCGTTGTGACCGCGCTCATCGTCATCGTGCGCCATCGCGTGCTCGGAGGAACTGCCGCTCCCGGAGCCGCCGGTGCGGCGAGCGCGCCCGCTCGCGTGATCGATACGCTCTTTGCGCTCATCCTGCCGCTCTGGATCCTGGTCGCCTGGCACGTGGCCACCTCGAGCGGGCTGCTCTCCACGGTCGTGCTTCCGCGCATCTCGTCGGTGGTCTCCACCTTGGGCTACCAGCTCAGCCAGGGCACCTTCAAGGGCGACGTTGCCGTGAGCGTCGTGCGCATCGTCAAGGGCTACGCGCTCGCCGTCGTGCTCGGTATCTTCTTTGGCGTGCTCATGGGCATGAACCAGACGGCCCACCGCTTCTTCTCGCTCGCCTTCAAGGCGATCCGCCAGATCCCGATGATGGCCTGGGTGCCGCTGCTGGTGATCTGGTTCGGCATCGGCGAGGAGTCCAAGGTCGCCGTCATCTTCTTGGCGAGCTTCTTCCCGATCCTCGTCAACACCATCGACGGCATCGAGCGCACCGACACCAAACTCGTGGAGGTAGGCCATATGTATCGCCTGGGCGGCTGGCAGATGTTCCGCGAGATCTACCTGCCGAGCGCGCTGCCCTCGATCTTCGTCGGGCTCAAGCTCGCCCTCGGCATCGCCTGGATGGCCGTCGTCGGCTCCGAGATGATCGCCGCGAGCGCCGGCATCGGCTTTAGGATCAACGACGCCCGCACGCTCATGGACTACGCGATCGTGTTCGCCGGCATCATCGTTATCGCCGTCGTCGGCGTGGTTATGGACGCGATCCTGGGCCTCATCGCCCGCGCCGCCACGCCGTGGCAGCAGAACAAGCGCTAGGAGGTGCGCCATGTCGAACGATTTGACCATCAAGGGTCTCAACAAAGACTTTTCCATCAAGGGCGCCGAGCGCCACGTGCTCGATAACATCGACCTCACGGTGCGCGACGGCGAGATTCTCGTGATCGTGGGCCACTCGGGCTGCGGCAAGTCGACGCTGCTCAAGATCATCGCCGGGCTCGAGTTCCCGACCTCGGGCACCATCGAGCTCGACGGTCGTCCCGTGGCGGGCCCCGGCCCCGACCGCACCATGATCTTTCAGGAGCATCGTCTGTTCCCCTGGATGACCATCCGCGCGAACGTCGAGTTCGGCCTGCGCGATACGCCGGCGGCCGAGCGCGAGGCGATCGCGACGCGCCTGATCGAGACGGTCGACCTCAAGGAGTTCGCCGACGCCTACCCCGCGCAGCTTTCAGGCGGCATGTCGCAGCGCGCGGCCATCGCCCGTGCCCTCGCCACGGCGCCTGAGATCCTCTTGCTCGATGAGCCGTTCGGCGCGCTCGACGCCTTTACCAAGATCGAGCTGCAAGACGAGCTTTTGCGCATCCATGCGGAGCAGAGCGGCACCATGGTCATGGTCACGCACGATATCGAGGAGGCCGTGTACCTGGCCGACCGCATTGTGGTCATGTCGAGCAAGCCCGGTCGCATAGAGGAGATCGTGGATGTGCAGCTCGGCCGTGAGCGCGACCGCGGCAGCGCGGACTTTGCCTGGTACAAAAAGCGCGTATACGACCACTTCTTCAAGACGCGCGAGGCACGGCCGGAGTACATGATCTAGCGCCTGCGGGCACGGAAATAGGTTTTACGAACTACGAAAGGCGGGCGCAGCCGCGATGGCTCAGACGCACGACACAGAACGCAAGGTCGACGGAATGCGGTTCGACACGGCGCTGCTCCATGCGCGCCGCCACGACCCCTTTGACGTCGAGTCGACCACGCCGCCCATCTACCAAACGAGCGCCTACCTCTTTGACGAGGAGGAGCGCCATGCGGCCGTGGCTGGCGGGCGCGCCCCGGGCTACGTCTACACGCGCCTGGGCAACCCCACGGTGGCGGTGTTCGAGCGCCGCATGGCCGCGCTCGAGGGCGGCTTTGCGGCCGTGGCCACGGCGAGCGGCATGGCGGCGATCTTCAACGCGCTCGTGAACGTCCTGCGCTGCGGCGACGTCGTCATCGCGGGCGCCAATCTCTACGGCGGCTCGGTGGAGCTCTTCGAGAATCTCGCCGCGTTCGGCATCGAGACCCGCTACGTGGCTGAGGTCACGCCGGGCTCGCTCGATGCCGTCTATGACGAGCGCTGCCGCGTGGTCTTTGCCGAGACCATCTCGAACCCGCGCCTCGACGTGCTCGACATCGCGGCAGTGGCCGACTGGGCGCACGCGCACGGGCTGGGCTTTATCGTCGACAACACGGTCGCCACGCCCTATCTCTGCCAGCCGCTCGCCCTCGGGGCCGACGTGGTGGTCGAGAGCGCGAGCAAGTTCATCAACGGCCACAGCAACGCTATCAGCGGCGTCATCGTCGATTCCGGCCGCGGCCCGTGGGATGCCGAGCGCTTTCCGACCATGGGCAAGTGGTCCCGTCTCGGCCGCATGGCCTACATCGCCAAGCTCCGCCAGGGGCTCTTTCGCGACACGGGCGCCTGTCTCGCCCCGCAGAACGCCTTCCTCAACTGCACGGGCCTCGAGACGCTCGCGCTGCGCATGGAGCGCGCCTGCGCCAACGCGCTCAAACTCGCCCAGTGGTTTGAGCAAAGCGGCCTGGTCGACGAGGTACGCTACCCGGGCCTTGTGCAGAACCCCGGCCATGACCTGGCCGAGCGCGAGTTCGGCGGTCGCGGCTTCGGCGCGCTCGTCGCCATCCGCGTGGGCTCGCGCGAGCGGGCGTTCGAGGTCATCGATGCCGTCAAGATCCCACTCAGGGTCAGCAATATCGGCGACACAAAGACGCTCATCACGCACCCGGCGAGCACGGTCTTTGTCGATAATACCGACGAGGAGCGCGAGGCCGCCGGCGTGTGGTCCGATACCATCTGCCTGTCGATCGGCATCGAGGACATCGACGACCTGATCGCGGACTTCGAGCAGGCGCTCACCGGCGCCGGCAACTAGGCGCTCGCGCGCAGATGTCCCGCTTCGCCTGCGGGAAGATAGGGGAGAGACCATGGCAAAGATCAGCAACGCCGCACTTAAAAAGGGCGGCTTCATGTCCCAAAAGCAGAAGGGCTTCTACAGCCTGCGCATCCGTGTGACCGGCGGTCACCTTACCGCCGAGCAGCTCCGCGTGGTCGCCGAGGCCGCCGAGAAGTACGGTCACGGCTACATCCACAACACGAGCCGCCAGTCGGTCGAGATCCCCTGGATCAACGTGGAGGACGCCGAGGCCGTCAAGGAACTGCTCGCCTCGGGCGGCGTGGAGCCCGGTTGCTGCGGCGCGCGCGTGCGCACCGTGACCGGTTGTCAGGGCTGCGCCACGTGTCCGGTCGGCAACATCGACAGCTACGCCGTGGCCACCATGCTTGACGACCGCTACTTCGGCCGCGACCTGCCCGGCAAGTTCAAGTTCGGCGTGACCGGCTGCCAGAACAACTGCCTCAAGGCCGAGGAGAACGACATGGGCGTCAAGGGCGGCCGCAAGGTCAAGTGGGTGGAGGACGCCTGCATCCACTGCGGCATCTGCGCCAAGGTCTGCTCGTTCGGCGCCATCACCGACGACGGCGAGACCATCACCGTCGACTACGACAAGTGCGCGAGCTGCGGCAAGTGCTCGCAAAAGTGCCCGGTCGACGCCTGGGAGACCCGCGCGGTCTACAACGTGGTGTTCGGCGGCCTGTTCGGCAACCACATCACCACCGCGCGCAAGCTCCTGCCGCCCGTGGAGTCCGACGAGCAGCTCATGGCCGTGGCCGATGCCGCCATCCAGTGGTTCGACGACCACGCCAAGGCGGGCGACCGCTTTAAGTTCACGCTCGAGCGCGAGGGCTGGGAGAGCATGATCGAGGCCGTGACCGCCGCCTACGAGGAGCATGCCCCCAAGCCGGGCGAGACCGTGCCGCCGCTCGTCGGCACCGACAAGTAGATTCACGCGATCCGGGCACAGCGCCCGAACGCGACGGAAAGGAGAACCCGATGGCTCAGGAAGAGATCGCATTCGACGACGAGGTGGATATCACCGACGCCGTGTGCCCCATGACCTTTGTGCGCGCCAAGGCCGCCGTGGAGGAGCTCGAGATCGGCCAGGTGCTCAAGGTGCACCTCAACGAGGGCGAGCCCATGCAGAACGTGCCGCGCTCGCTCAAGGACGACGGCCAGCAGGTGCTGCGCCTCACTCCCGCCGAGGACGAGGGCACCTTCGACCTCTATGTCAAAAAACTCGTCGACTAAACGAACTCACCGTTTAAGAACCAAAGGAGATCCAACATGGCAGATCGCATCGATGCCGCTGCGTTCGAGGAGCGCGTGCTCAAGGCGGCAACGCCCGTGCTCGTCGATTTCTATTCCGACACCTGCATTCCCTGCAAGCGCCTGAACCCGCAGCTCGCCAAGCTCGAGGAGGCGCGCGCCGGCTCGCTCGACGTCGTCAAGGTGAACATCAACTTCGATACCCAGGTTGCCGTCGACAACGGCGTCATGGCCGCGCCGACCCTGCTGCTCTTCAACGAGGGCGAGGAACGCGGCCGTGAGGTCGGCTTCAAGACCCTCGAGGAGCTCGAGACCTTTATCGACGGGGCGCTCGCCTAACGTGCCCGTACCGGCAGGGCCTCGCGCCCTGCTTTGAATCCGTATATCTCAGGGCGCCGCGGCGCCGAACGAAAGGAACCCACCATGAAGATCACCGTCACCGGCAAGCAGAAGGACTACGCCGAGGGCACCACCGTCACGCAGCTCATCGCTGCCGAGGAGGTCGAGACCCCCGACTACGTGACCGTCTCGGTCAACGACGAGTTCATCGACCATAAGGATTTCGATACGAAGGTGCTGGCCGAGGGGGATACGGTAGAGTTCCTCTACTTCATGGGCGGCGGCTGCTAGGCCTATGCACCGCACCTCGGGGCTCAATCGTCGCTCGCGTACCTTTAGTACGCGTCGCTCCTCTTTCTCCCCGATCTGCGGCACCTATGCCTAGCAGCGGGTTTTCGGGGTCGCATTCGGCCCGGGGACGTGTGCGTGCGAGTACGCCACGCTCCTCATTCGGGGCGATCTGCGGCACCTGAGAACTTTTTCCTGACCGGGGGCGTTGCGCCTGCGCAGGGTGGCTTGCGTACCTTTAGTACGCGCCGCTTCTCTTTCGCCCCGATCTGCGGCACCTATGCCTAGCAGCGGGTTTTCGGGGTCGCATTCGGCCCGGGGACGTGTGCGTGCGAGTACGCCACGCTCCTCATTCGGGGCGATCTGCGGCACCTGAGAACTTTTTCCTGACCGGGGGCGTTGCGCCTGCGCAGGGTGGCTTGCGTACCTTTAGTACGCGCCGCTTCTCTTTCGCCCCGATCTGCGGCACCTATGCCTAGCAGCGGGTTTTCGGGGTCGCATTCGGCCCGGGGACGTGTGCGTGCGAGTGCGCCATGCTCCTCATTCGGGGCGATCTGCGGCACCTGGGAACTATTTTCGGACCCGAGCGTTTCACTATCTTGACCAGGGAGGATCCCGTGGCTTTTTCCAACGAACAACTCGAGCGCTATTCGCGTCATATCATCCTCAAGGAGGTCGGCGTCAAGGGGCAGAAGAAGCTCCTCAACGCCAAGGTCCTCATCATCGGCGCGGGCGGCCTCGGTGCGCCTGCGGCCCTCTACCTGGCGGCCGCCGGCGTGGGCACCATCGGTATCGTCGACGCCGACGAGGTCGATCTCTCCAACCTGCAGCGCCAGGTGATCCATGCCACCTCGAACATCGGCGAGCCCAAGGTCGAGAGCGCCAAGACCACCATGAACGACATCAACCCCGATGTCACGGTCAACACCTACCAGGAGTTCGTCGATTCCACCAACATCGCCGACCTTATCGCCGATTACGACTTTGTGATCGACGGCGTGGATAACTTCCCCACCAAGTTCCTCATCAACGACGCGTGCGTCATGGCGGGCAAGCCGTTCGTCCATGCGGGCATCATCCGCTTTAAGGGCCAGCTCATGACCTATGTTCCGGGCGAGGGCCCGTGCTACCGCTGCGTGTTCAAGACCATGCCGCCCAAGGATGCCGTTCCCACCTGCAAGCAGGCCGGCGTGATCGGCGCCATGGCCGGCGTGATCGGCTGCCTCGAGGCACTCGAGGCGATCAAGTACATCCTCGGTATCGGCAACCTGCTCACGGGCAAGCTCCTCACCTACGATGCGCTCGCGGGCGATTTCCACACCATCAAGCTCCCGCCGCACGATCCCAACTGCGCGATCTGCTCCGATCACCCCACGATCACCGAGCTCATCGACTACGAGCAGCCCGAGTGCGCCGACGCCGTGCATGGCGCGAGCCTGAACGGGGGCGAGTAGCGATGCCGCGCGTCGAGAAGCTCGTCATGGCCCAGGCCGATTACGATCGTATCGTCGAGAGGGCGCGCCAGGAGCTCCCCAACGAGGCATGCGGTCTCATCGCCGGCACCGTTGCCGGCGAGGGCGCGGGCGCCGTGGGCGCGATCGAGCACGTGTACCTGCTCACGAACATCGACGCGAGCAACGAGCACTTCTCGATGGCGCCGGCCGAGCAGCTCGCGGCCGTCAAGGACGCGCGCGCCAACGGCTGGGAGCTCTTGGGCAACTGGCACTCGCACCCCGAGACCCCGTCGCGCCCCTCCGAGGAGGACAAGCGCCTGGCCTACGATTCGAGCGCCGCGTACCTGATCCTCTCGCTCGAGCACCGCGACGAGCCCGTGCTCAAGGCGTTCCATGTTGAGAGCGACAAGCAGGTCAATCGCGTGCCGCTCGAGATCTCCGAGGCACGGTAGCGCTCGTGGCCGAGTGCGGGCGGGCCAGCGCGGCTGAGCCGGGTCGGTTGTTCGGCGCCCCTGCGGATTCGCGAGGTGAGAGCGGCGGGTGCGTTGCGGCCGATAGAGGCGCTGCCGAAAAGAGCCTTGCTGCCGAGGGAGCAGCTCGCGAGCAGCTCTCCGCTGGTGCTGCTGCCGACTGTGCGACCTCGTGCGATGCGTCCGCGCCGAACAGGATCGGGGCGTGCGTCTTCGCCGCCTATGGGTCCGCCCGTCCGGGCGCCGCATCGTCGATTGCCGTGGCTTTTCGCGCTGTTGAGCAGGCTGTGGCACCGCTTGCGTGCGAGGTCGCCTATACGAGCGCTCCGGTGGTCCGCGCGCTCGAGCACCGGGGTGAGCTCGCGCCCGCTCTCGAGGATGTTCTCGGGCGCGTGTGCGCGGCAGGCGCCGGTCGCATTGCCGTGCAGCCCGCGTATCTGATGGACGGATGGGCGATGTCCGACCTGGCCGAGCGTGTGCGCACTGCATGCGGCGAGCGAGCGGTGCTGGGAAGCCCCCTCCTCTCTCGCGCGTCCGATGCTCGGGCACTCGCTGCCGCGCTGAACGAACGCTACCCGCAGCAGGACGCTACCGCCCAGCTCTTCATAGCTCATGGGGAATCGTGGCCGCAGGGCACGAAGCCTTCTGAGCGCGCAGGCGGATTCGACGCGCTTGCGGCGGTGCATGCCGAGCTTGCGAGGCGCGGGCGCACCGATGTACTCCAGCTCACCATGGCCGATGCCCCTGCCGTGGTGCAGCGCGTGCGCGAACTCGGCGTGCGGCGCGTGCGGATCATTCCCCTCATGCTTACCGCCGGGCACCATGTGGAATGCCAGCTCTTCGGCGCAGATCCCGGGAGCTTTGCCTCGAGGCTCGCCTCTGCCGGTTTTGAGGTCGAGACATGCGACGAGGGGCTCTTCGATCTGCCTGCCGTCCGAGGTCTCCTCGCCGAGCATGCCCGGGAGCTTTGTCGCGCCTAGGGGCCGGGCATCGGCTGCGCCTCTCCTATAAAATGCGGGGCTCGCCTGCGCCCGTGCGATTCGCTACCATCGCAGGGCACAGACCCTATCAGATCTAGTCAGACCTTTCACCGTTAGGAACTTACGATGAACCATCCGATCAAGAAGTCCCTCAAACAGGCTGCCGCGCTTGCGCTCGCCGCCGCGCTCGCGCTCGGCACGGCCGCATGCGGGAGCACCGCAGCGAGCAATGGGAGCGCCGCTGGCTCCGCCGCTTCTGCGACCAAGAGCGCGACCAAGACGACCAAGGTCGACACGACCTCCAAGCTTGCTAAGTCGGTGGACCTCAAGGTCAAAAAAGACGGCACGGTCAGCTTTACCGACGACCTCGGCAACGCCGTCACGGTCAAGGACCCCCAGCATGTGGTCGCCTGCATGGGCAGCTTCGCCAACGCCTGGGAACTCGCGGGCGGCACCCTCACCGCCGCGACCGACGATGCGTATGAGAACTACGGCGTCGACAGCTCCAAGGTTGCCTCGGTGGGCCGCTCCACCTCGCTCTCGCTCGAGTCGATCCTGGCGCAGGACCCCGACTTCGTGATCATGACGGGCACCTCCGACGGCAAACACTCCACGGGCGTCTCGCAGTCCGAGCTCAAGAGCTCCCTCGATGCCTCGGGTATCTCCGGTGCGTTCTTCAAGGTCACCACGTTCGACGACTACCTGCGCATGCTCCGCATCTTCACCGCCATCACCGGACGCGAGGACCTGTTCCAAAAGAACGGCCTCGACGTGCAGGCGCAGATCAAAACGGTCAAGAAGCGCTACAGCGTGTCGTCGGGTAAAAAGTCGGATGCCCCACGCGTGCTCGTGATGAGCTCCTACTCCAAGGGCGTGAGCGCTCAGGATTCCACCGGCATGACGGGTGCGATGCTCAAGGAGCTCGGCGCCATCAACGTGTGCGACGAGAACCCGAGCGCGCTCACCGACTTCTCGCTGGAGTCGATCGCCGACCTCGACCCCGATTACATTTTTGTGATCTCGGTCGGCACGGGCAGCGAGGCTCAGGAGCGCAATCTTGCGGAGTCCGTCTCGTCGAACCCCGCATGGTCTGAGCTCTCGGCGGTCAAGGAGGGCAACTACAAGGTGCTCGACAGCGCGCACTTTATGAGCAAGCCCAACGCTTCGTGGGCCGAGTCGTACAAGATTCTCGGCAAGGCGCTCAAGGCGGCCAAGTAGCTGTTTTGCGCGGCCGGACGTGCGGCGGGATCTCCGCTGTATGTCCGGCCGCGCTTTGAATGGCGCGGTTGCGGGCAGGCTGAGCCGAACCTGCGGATGACAAGCGGTCCGCTAGGAAGGCCGCAGCTCAAAGACGGTTATATCTCGCTTTTGCGTTGAGCTATTCCACTTGAGCCGTTCCGAACCGTTATGTTTGTATGGCATGGTTCGGGCATGGCGCATCCGGGTTACGTCGGTGCGCTCGATCCGAACCTTCGGCATTATGAGAGAGCTGAGTGGGGGCGAGATGTTGAGCAGACACAGTAAGAGCCTTCGCGGGCTCCCGATGGCGGCAATCGCCCTGCTCGCGCTTCTGGTTACGTCGCTGCTCGCGCTCTGCACGGGGCCGAGTTCGGCTTCGGTCGGCGACATCGTGGCGCTGCTCGGAGGGCAAGAGATTGCACCGACCGTCTACAACATCATCGTGAATATCCGCATTCCGCGCGTCGTGGCGGCCCTCGTTGCCGGTGCGGCGCTCTCGGTCTCGGGCGCGCTCATCCAGGCCGTGCTCGACAATCCCTTGGCGAGCCCCAGCGTGATCGGCATCAACTCGGGCGCCGGCCTGGCCGTTCTCGCCGTGTCGGCGTGCCCCGTCTTTGTGAATAACCCGCCGCGTGAGCTTTTGCCCTTTGTCGCCTTTGCGGGCGCGCTCGTGGCTGCCGCCCTGATCTTTGCCATCGCCTCGCGTGCGGGGGTGTCGCGCCTGACCGTGGTGCTCGCCGGTGTTGCCATCAACGCGGTGGCCGGTGCCGGTATGAACGCCGTGCTCATCGTGGCGCCCACGGTGTATATCGGTTCGTCGACCTATCTGGTCGGTGGTTTTTCGGGCGTGCTCATAAAGAACCTGATCGCGCCCGCCGCGCTCACGGTGGCGGGTATTGTCGCGGCGTATCTTGTGGCGCCGCATCTCAACGTGCTCTCGCTGGGGACGGAGGCTGCGCACGGCCTCGGCATGCGCGTGGGCGTGGTCCGCATCGGGGCGCTCGCGCTCGCGGCGCTGCTCGCGGGCGCGGCGGTGAGCTTTGGTGGGCTCATCGGCTTTGTGGGACTCATGGTCCCGCACGCGGTGCGGCGCTTTGCGGGCCACGATAACCGTGCGGTCATTCCGCTCTGCGCCGTCGGTGGCGCTGCGTTCGCCCTGCTCGCCGATACCGTCGCGCGCACGGCATTCGCCCCCTACGAGCTTCCGGTCGGCATCTTGCTCTCGCTCTTGGGCGGTCCCTTCTTTATCTACCTGATCATGGCAAAGAAGGGATTCCGCGATGAGTGAGCTACGCGAACCGGAGCGCACGATGCCCGCTATGGCTAGGAGCGATGCCGAACAACCTACCGCGCACAGAGAGCATAGGGCCGTGTCGGGGCTCCAAGCGGGGGCGACGTCCGCGTCCGCCGCACATCGCACCTCCGAGACCCCGGCGCTCGAGCTCCGCAACGTCTCGTTTTCGTACGCGGAGCGCGGGGAGCGTCCGCTCATACATGATCTTTCGCTCTCGATTCCCCACGGCCGCGTGATCGGCATCGTCGGTCCCAACGGGTGCGGCAAGTCCACGTTGCTCAAGATCGTCGACGGGCTGCTGGTTCCCGCGGCGGGTGAGGTTCTGCTCGGGGGAGACCCGGTCGCTCGGCTCTCTGCTCGCGAGCGTGCGCGTCGCGTGGCGCTGCTGCCCCAGGTTCACCGCACGCCGTCGATGACGGTCGAAGCGCTCGTGATGTGCGGGCGCTATGCGCATATGGGTGCGTTCGGTCGGGCAAGCGCGGAGGACCATGCCATCGTGGCCGAGTCCATGCGCGCGACCGGCATAGACCGCATGTCCGCCCGCTCTGCCCGCGCGCTCTCGGGCGGCGAGCGCCAGAGCGCCTTCATCGCCATGGCTCTCGCCCAGCAGGCAGATACCCTGCTCCTCGACGAGCCGACTACCTACTTGGATGTTCGCGCAGCGCATGAGACGATGGCGCTCGTGCGCAAGCTCAACGCCGAGCGCGGCCTCACCGTGGTGATGGTCCTCCATGACCTTGACCTTGCGCTCCGAACCTGCGATTCGATTGCGGTCATGAGCGACGGACGCATCGCCGCCGAGGGAGCTCCCGCCGAAATACTCGCCACCGGTGCGCTCGAGCGCGTCTTCGGCGTCCGCATCATGCAGGTCGAGACGCCTGCGGGATCGGCTTTTACTTGCTACTGAGCATCGCGCGGAACCACGTGCCGCTCTCGGACAGGTCGGCATCGTCGAAGCCCGAGGTCTTGTCGCAGGTGGAGGCGATGAGCGAGGAACTCTCGTCTTTGTTCGAGAGATTCCAGCACGCGCTGCTGATCCCGAGGTCGTCCAGGAGGTTCATCCAAGCCTGCGCCGAGCTAAGATCGAGCTCTCCGTTGCCGCTTGCGTCGCAGATGCCGTATTCGCTCACGAACACGGGCAACCCCGCGTCGACGCTCTCGCGCAGGCGCTGGCGCAGCTCGTCCTTATGGGTGGCGGCATAAAAATGCAGCGTGTACATCACGTTGTCGTATCCCTGCAGGGGGTCGGCAGCGGCCTGGTCGACATCCTGCGACCAGGTGGGCGTGCCGACCAAGATGGGCGCATGGGGGTCGTTCGCGCGGATGATGGGGATGATCGTCTCGGCGTAGCTCTTTACCTCGGCCCACGTGGTTGCGCCGTTCGGCTCGTTGCAGATCTCGTAGATCACGTGCGTGCACGCGGCGTAGCGCTTGGACGTCTCGTCCCAAAAATCCTTCGCCTCGGCAAGGTGGGCGTTGGGGTTCTGGTCTTGCAGCACGTGCCAATCGATGATGACGTACATGTCCGCTTTCTTTGCGAACGACACGCCGTCGTCGATGAGGCCGCGCAGCGCGTCGCGGTCGCCGTCTGTGCACCAGCCGCCGTTCTCGTCGGTGTAGACGGCCAGGCGCGCCAGGTTGGCGCCCCATCCGGCCAGTTCGGAGAAGCATGCGGCGTTCACGTATTGCGGGAACCACGACAAGCCGTGCGTCGAGAATCCCTTGAGCTGCACGGGGTTTTCGTTCTTGTCCACGAGCGCGGTGCTTTTAACCTGCAGACGTCCACACGTTGAGGGGCGGGCGACGGCTGTTTTTGATACCGAGGACGAGGCCTTTTTCTTTGAGGCGCCTTTGACGCTTTTGGCCTTGTTCGACGAGCCTGTGCCGCCGTCGCCACTGCAACCCGTGCCGTGGCCTACGACGGTCGTTGCGGCAACCGCTGCCGTCGCAACGAATGCCCGTCTCGAAACCGCGTGTTCCATGGGACCCCCATTTGCCGTGATACGTACCATACGTGCTCTCAGCATAGGTGATCTTCGCGCATGATGCGCCTTCCGACTTCGCCAGGACACGCGTGCTGCGCTCCACGGCACCGATGTTAGCAGTCCCGCCGTCGGCCTACCCACGGGGGGCGGGGACGTGCTCGGAATTCCAGTACGGGTACGTGCGAGCGGAAAGCCGGCGGGCCTCGTCGCGTCGCGCAAGGTCATCATCTCTCCGCAATGGCGAAAGCAGAGGCCGAAGCTCTCCCTGCTGTGCATGCGGAACTTCAGTTCGAGCCCTCATCGGTCCGCTTTTTCATCCGCAGTCTCTGCCCTTAGAAGCGTGCAATTCCGTTAGTCCCCATACCCTTAGAAATGTGTAAATCAGGACTTTATGAACTCTTGGAAATGTACAAAAAACGTATTTGCTATACCCTTAGAAACGTGCAAATTGTAGTAGTATCATACTCTAAGAAACGTGCGAACATCGAGGTGAACACATATGTTCAAGCGTAAGGTATATGACAAGCTCCTAGATTGGAAACAATCGAGCAACGGTCGTAGCGCCCTGTTGATCGAGGGCGCACGCAGAATCGGTAAGTCCACCGTTGCCGAGGAGTTCGCAAAGAATGAGTATTCTGCCTACGTCATGGTGGATTTCAGCCTGGTGTCCGATGAGTTCAAGCAGGTCTTTCTCGACACGCGCACGGACCTCGATTCGTTTTTCCTCTATCTCTCCGCTGCGTACGGCGTGAGCCTTATAAAGCGAGAGACGCTCATCATCTTCGACGAGGTTCAGCTCTTCCCCCAGGCCCGTGAGTTCATCAAGCACCTCGTTGCCGACGGTCGTTATGACTATCTGGAGACGGGCTCGCTCATATCGCTGAAGTCGAACGTGCAGGGGATTCTTCTCCCGTCCGAGGAAGACGCCCTGCAGATGTCGCCGATGGATTTTGAGGAGTTCCTCTGGGCCATGGGGGAGGAGCCCCTGGCCCAGACGATCGGTGCCGCCTATACCGCGCGCAAGCCGCTTCCCGAGTCCCTGCATCGCAAGGCGATGCGCTTGTGGAACGAGTACACGCTGGTGGGAGGCATGCCGCAGGCCGTCGCCGCGTACGCGGAGGGGCGCGACATGGTGGCCGCCGACAAGGCGAAGCGCAACGTGCTGCGGCTCTATCGCAACGACATCGAGAGGTACGGCGGTTCAGACGCCAAGAGGATCAAGGCCGTCTTTGATGCCATCCCGGGCTTGCTTGCCAAGCATGAGAAGAAACTTGTCTACACCGAGGTGGAGGAAGGCTCGCGTTCCCGCGACTTCATGATGGCGTTCGCCTGGCTCAGGGAAGCGGCCACCGTGAATCTCTGCACGCTCAGCACCGACCCTTCCCTGGGACTCGCGCTCAGCGAGGACGAGACCACCCTCAAGTGCTACATGGGCGACACGGGCCTGCTCTCGACAGTAGCGTTCTCCGCGGCGGGTAGTGCGCTGCCCGAGGTGTATCGGCAGGTGCTTCTTGGGGACGCCTCGGTGAACGAGGGGATGCTGACGGAGAATGCCGTTGCCCAGCAGCTGATGGCATCTGGGCATGAGCTGCATTTTTACTCCAAGTGGTCCGCTGAGGCGGATGACCGCATGGAAATCGACTTTTTGCTGGTGCGGCCCTTTGCCGACTCCGCGATGAAGCCACGTGTGACACCGTTGGAGGTCAAGTCGGGCAAAAAGTACAGCATCGTCTCGCTCGCGAAGTTCAGGAAGAAGTTCGGAAAGCGGGTGGGGGAGAGCATCGTTTTGCATCCCAACCAGCTGAGAGAGAAGGATGGCGTCGTGAGGTTCCCACTCTATATGGCCCACTGCCTTTAGTCTGGGCGTAGCCCATGACTCGATGAATAGCGATGACAGGCAGATTTCAGAGCGCTGAGCCGTCTAAACGCGTAAACGACTCAGCGCTGCGTCTCGCCCTGGGTCCGACACATAAGAACGCCTCCCATCTCTCGTATCCAAGAAATGGGAGGCAAGTTGCTTGCTTGCTTGAGATGCGGCTTGCGAAACGCCGGCCGTTGCATGCGGCAGATCAAATATCGAACGACTGCCGCCCGATTTGTACTGCCGCCGGAACTACAGCGCGAACTTGGGGCCCTTGTTCTTGTTGCCCGAAAGCTCACTCGTATCGAGGCGCATCATGCAGAAGTCGGCATGTCCCTCGCTCGACTCCTCGTCATCCGAATTCATGCCCGTGAGTGCCGTCTGGTACGGGTCGATGCCGTCGACGACCGTCACGTTGAGCTTTTCGTTCGAGGCGCCGGGCACCAGGAACTGGGCGTTGTCGATGGGCTCGATCGATACCTCGGGTTTGTGCTCCACCTGCGGCACCCACTCGTAGGGCGCGCGGTAGGCGCGGTAGACCATGTTGCTCGCAAAGCCGGGCGCCGGCGCCTTGAAGTAGGGGCTGATGTACTCCCACACGATCTCGTGCTCGGGCGTGACCTCGATCAGGTGTCCGTCCGATCCCTCGGTGATGAGCGTGTTGCCGTTGGGCAGGCGCTGCGCCGAGCTGATGAACGGAGAGTAGAAGCGGCTGCCGTCGGCAAAGGGCAGCCAGCCGGCCTCGAGCGGGGTGTACTGCCAGGTGATCTCGAGCGTTATGGGGTTGAACTGCAGAATGCGCGAGTAGTCGCGGTACACGGCGTTGGTGCCGTCGGGCGACATGGCGTTGGGGGCGTCGTAGCCGCCCGCGCCGCCGTTGTCGAACACGAGCAGGTCGCCCGCACCTGGCAGGCCCTGGGGGATCATGTGGAAGTGATGCTGGCCGATGATCCAGCCGATCTTCTTCTCGGCGTCGTTGCCGTCAAAGCGCGGGCCGAGCTTCCAGACGATCTCGCCCGTCTTTTTGGAGATGATGGCGAGGATATTGGCGTTGCGGCAGTCGAAGATGAGGTTCTCGGGCGCAAAACGCTCGTCGCCGCGCTCGTACCACTTGTTGGGGCCGAGCTCCGACACGCAGTTGATGTGCAGCCAGTCGCCGCCGGCCTCGCCGCGCATGGACGGGTTGTTGTAGAGCGCCTTCTTGGCCACCTCGTCAAAGCCGAACTCGTCAAAGTGCTCGCTCGCGCGCCACTCCCAAACGATCTCGCCCTCCCAGGTGACTTCGATGATCTTGTCGTCGATCAGGAGCTTGTCCGAGATCTCGGGATGGTAGGAGTTCTCGTGCGTGAGGATGATGGTGTTGCCGCTATCGGTCTTGGGGTCGAGGCCGGGCGCGTAATAGCCCACGGGCGAGCCCTCGCGCTGGTAGTCGTGGTGCTGGCGCGCCTGCCACGTGGGTTCCTTGCCCTCGTCAGCCACGAGCTCGGTGTGGTCCCACTTCCATACGATGTTGCCGTCCCAGTCGACCTGCAAAAGGTCGAGCTGGTCTTGGTAGGCGGCCTCGCCGCCGCGTGCGCCCGAGGTGCCGAAGACCTGGCCGCCCGGCAGGAGCTTGTTGGGGAACCCGCCAAGGCCCGCCCAGCGGTTGACCTCGCGGCCGTTCATGTCGATGAGGAGCGCACCGCCCGGGGTGGGAAAGATCGTGTAGCCGTTGTAGGCCTTCTCTTTGTCATAGACGAGGACCCCGGTGGGGTGAACGCTTGGGTAGCCCATGCTTTGCTCCTTCTGCTGCGATGCGTCGCGACGGTGCCGCGCGGTGTATTCCAAAGATTGTAATCACATAAACCAACTATGAATATAGGAATATAAGGCATCCGGTTATCGCTTGAGCAGAAAGCGCTTGCAGGGCGCCACTTGGGGGCGGGGCACGTGCGAGCTGTTAGAGACCGTACGCACGCGCCTGTGCGCCTCGGCCTGCTCGAGATGCATTGCGCGCTCGCGAGCGGCAACGGCTGCGCGTCCGCGCGTTGCGGCATGCCGGAGCGGCTAGGGCGCTCGCCGGCATCGGCATGCATCCCATGTGTCCGCAGGGCGTGGGGTATCATGAGCCACATAAATTCAGTGCAGCATCGGAGTCACATGACGGATCAGACGAACAGCAACCAGAGCGCGCGCCCCGACGCCCCGGGCGCCGCGTTCATAACGCTCGAGGGTGTCGACGGCGCGGGCAAGTCCACGCAGGTGGAGCTACTCGTGCGCGCGCTCGAGCACGCCGGCCAAACCGTGGTGCGCCTGCGCGAGCCGGGCGGCACCGCCATCTCGGAGGCGATCCGCGCACTTCTGCTCGATCCTGCCAACGCCGAGATGGGCGATACCTGCGAGCTTTTGCTCTACGAAGCGGCCCGCTCGCAGCTCGTCCACGAGGTCATCGCACCTGCTCTTGCTGCAGGCTCGGTGGTCGTCTGCGACCGTTTTTACGATTCCACCACCTGCTACCAGTCCTTTGCCGCCGGCATCGACCGCAAAACCGTGCAGGTCGCCAACGGCCTTGCGGTCGACGGATGCCACCCGGATCTCACGCTCGTCTACGACATCGATCCCGAGGTCGCGGCCGCCCGCCGCGCCGTCCGCTCGGGCGAGGACCGCATGGAGGCCAAGGGGCTCGCATTCCAGCAGAAGGTCCGCGCGGGCTTTCGGGCGATCGCTGCGGAGGAACCCGACCGCGTGCACCTGATCGACGCCACGGCGAGCGTTGCCGAGGTGTTCGAGAGCACGCTCGCGGCGGTTCGCGCCGCCGGCTTCGATCTCTCCCGCGACGACGCCTTGTCCGCGTTCGCCGAGGCGGGCTTTGCAAAAGAGGGCGGTGCCCGATGACGGCCGCCCCCGCTCGCGCCGAGATCGCGCCCCAGAGCCTGCTCGCCAAGCTCGACTCGCAGGATCGCGTGCGCGACTTTCTCGCCCGCGCCGTCTCGACGGGTCGCGCCGCGCAGTCGTATCTCTTCCTCGGCGCGCCCGGTTCGGGCAAGCTCGAGGCCGCATGGGCGCTCGCACAGGCGATCCTTTGCGACGATGGGGGCTGCGGTGCCTGCGATAGCTGCATCCGCGTGGCGCACCGCACGCATCCCGACGTGCACTACTATTCGCCCGAGAGCGCCACGGGCTACCTCATCGCCCAAACGCGCGCCCTGCTCGACGACGTCCCGCTCGCGCCCATCCGCGGCCATGCCAAGGTCTACATCGTCAACCATGCCGAGCAGCTCCATGCGAACACGGCGAACGCGCTGCTCAAGACCATTGAGGAGCCGCCCGAGGGCGTGACGTTCATCCTGCTCGGCTCCTCGGCCGACACGATCCTCCCCACCATCGTGAGCCGCTGCCAGTGCGTGCCGTTCCGCATGGTCGCGCCCGATGCGGCCGCTGCGAGCGTCGAGCGTTCAACGGGCCTGCCGCTCGCGCGCTGCCGCATGGCGGTCTCGGTGGCGGGCAGCCCCGGTCGCGCCGTGGCATTCCTCAAGTCGGCCGACCGGCAAGACGCGCGCCGCCAGGTCGTGCGCGCCATCGCCGCGCTGCCCCGGGCCGACGAGGCCGACGTGCTCGCCAGTGCCAAGACGCTCTGCGGTCTCGTGCTCCTCACCAAAAAGCAGCGCGACAAGCAGATCGAGCAGCGCCTCGACGAGGTCAAGGAGAAGAACGGCGACTTTCTCACGCGTGGAGCTCTCAAGCAGCTTGAGGACCGCTTTAAGCGCGAGCTCAACGCCCGTGAGCGTTCGGGTATCATGGAAGAGCTGGCCTGCGTCCGCTCGCTTTTGCGCGATGTGCTCGCGCGCGTGGAGCGTCTTTCCCAAGACATCGTCAACGAGGACATGGCAGACGAGGTCGAGCGTCTGAGCAGCCGCGCGACGCTCGCCGGTGTCGTCGCCGCGCTCGATGCGGTTTCGGCCGCCGAGGCGAACGTGGCCGCCAACGTAACTCCCCAGCTGGCCGTCGAGGTCATGCTCTTCGATATCAGGAAGGCACTGAAATGCCGCTAGTCGTACCCGTTAAATTCGCCTTCGCCTCGCGCGACCTGTGGTTCGATCCGCAGGAGCTCGACATCGTCGAGGGCGACCACGCCATCTGCTCGACCGAGCGCGGTACCGAGATCGGTCTTGTCACGCGCGATCCCTTCGAGGTACCCAAGAGCGAGATCGGCCAGGCACTCAAGCCCGTTCTGCGCGTGGCCACCGACCGCGACCTCGAGCTTGCCGACGATCTTGCCATCCAGGGCGAGGACGCCATGGTCGATTTTCGCCGGCTCGTCAAAAAGAACCACCTCGAGATGAAGCCCGTGGGCGTGGAGTATCTCTTTGGCGGCGAGAAGGCCGTGTTCTACTTTGCGGCCGAGGACCGCGTGGACTTCCGCCAGCTGGTCAAGGATCTCTCCGCCACGTTCCATATCCGTGTGGACATGCGCCAGATCGGCGTGCGCGACGAGACGCGCCTCGTGGGCGGTTTTGCCCACTGCGGCCAGGAGCTCTGCTGCGCGCGCTTTGGCGGCCAGTTCGAGCCGGTCTCGATCCGCATGGCCAAGGAGCAGGACCTGCCGCTCAACTCCAGCAAGATCTCAGGGATGTGCGGGCGTCTCATGTGCTGCCTGCGCTACGAGTTCGAGGCCTACAAGGACTTTAAGAGCCGCGCCCCCAAAAAGAAGACGCTCATCGACACGCCGCTCGGCAAGGCGCGCATCCAGGAGTACAACACCCCGCGCGAGCAGCTCGTCCTGCGCCTCGAGAACGGCAAGGCGTTCCGCGTGGACCTCGCCGACATGACCTGCACCGAGGGCTGCAAGAAGAAGGCCGCCGAGCAGGGTTGCCGCTGCCGTCCCGATTGCGTCACGCGCGATGTGCTCGAGCGCATCGATTCGCCCGAGATGAGGCTGGCGCTCCTCGAGCTCGACCGCGAGAACGGTGTCGACGTGGGCGACGGCCTCGATTCGGCCGACCGTCTGGTGAGCTCTACCCCGTCGCGCCGCAAGCGCAACCGCGATGGCGAGAGCAGCCGAGGCGAGAGCGGCCGCAACGCGCGCCCCGGTCGCGGCCACAACAAGTCCGAGGCGAGCTCCGAGGCCGAGGGCCAGGGGTCTTCGCGTCGCCGCCGCAAGCGCTCGGGTGCCGCCGAGGGTGCTGCGGAGTCCGCCGACCAGCCCAAGAACCAGCAGCGCGAGGAGCGCACGCGCGGGGGCGGCATGAACCCCACGCGCCGTCGCCGTCGCCATCTCTCGGCCGAGGAACGCGAGGATGCCTTTAAGAGCGCGGCCCAGAAGAGCGCCAAGTCCGATGGCAGCGCGTCGCCGGCGCCCGAGCGCAAGAAGGGCGAGAGCGCGTCCGAGGGCGAGGCCAAGCCGCAGCGCCGTCGCCGCCGTCATTCGAACAGCTCGCAGCAGGGCTCCAAGCCGAGCGTCCCTTCCGTGGCCGATCAGGTTTCTGACGGCGAGGTCAAGGTCACGCGCCGTCGTTCGGGCGATGGCGGCGGTGCCAAGGCGGCCGCCAAGCCCGAGGGCAACCGCTCGCATAATGCCGAGTCCGCCGAGGGCGCGCAGGGCGAGGGCGCGCAAAAGCGCCGTCGTCGCCGTCGTTCGCGCAAGCCCAAGCAGGGCGGCGAGGGAGCGTCGCCGTCTGGTGGCGGCTCCGCACCGGTATCCGGCGAATAGGCTAGACTAGAGCTGCAATCGAACCTCCTCGGCATGGGCCGGGGAGGTTTTTGCATATGTGGCAAGATCTGGGCGCCGTGCCGGCGGGGGAGCGGTCGCGGCGATACCGAGGGATGCCGGGTGGGCTACCGTTCGCCGACGGGTCGCGGCCGTTCGCCCTACTTGCCGGCCGCATACGCGAGGCCGCACTCGAGACGCTCTCGCCCACGCGCTGCTGCGGCTGTGAGCGCCCGGGCTCGCTCATCTGCGATACCTGCATCGCGCAACTCGCGCTTATCGACCCCGTGCTCTCGTGCTCACGCTGCGCGGCCCCGTTCGGCAGCATGCTCTGCACCGAGTGCGCGCGCGACGCCCTGCATGCGGGCGCTGCCCATGCTGCCGATGCGGGCACGACCCGCCCCTCCGAGCCGGAACCGCTCCCGTTCGAGCGCTGCCTCGCCATGGCGACCTTCGATGCGCCCCTGCCGCGCATCATCCGCTCCTACAAAGATGCGGGCGAGCGCAGGTTGGCTCCGCTCATGGCCGAGCTGCTCCTCGAGACGCTCCTGCATGCCGAGGACGTCGCGCCCGAGCGCTACGGCGGCATCCTCAGCGCTTGCGATGCCATCGCGTTCGTGCCGGCCACCGCTGCGGCCTACCGTCGGCGCGGCTTCGACCATATGGAGGCCATCGCGCGCGTGCTCGCCGAGCTCTCCGATAGGCCGCTGGCCGATGCGCTCGTCAAGCACGGCAAGACCGACCAGCGCGAACTCGGTCGCGAGGAGCGCCGCGCGCGCTCCCTGGGCGCCTACGAGTGCGTGGCACCTGTTGCAGGCCTGCGCCTGCTCCTCATCGACGACGTCATCACCACGGGGGCGACCTTGCGCGCCGCGGCCGCCGAGCTCAAACGCGGCGGGGCGGCTCGCGTCGACGCCTGCGCCCTCGCACGCGTTTGGTAGATTTGTCGGCAAACGGTCGCGCGTCCATCCTTAACCTTAAACCTTACCTTTAACTGATATAATCCCGTCGTTCCTCCCAGGCTGTGGTTGCGGGCGCATCCGAGCATGTGCCCTAGTCCAAGACAGACGCGGTCAAAGGGATCCACGTAAGCGACCGCGTGCGCGCGGCGCGATCATGGCGCGTCCTAGAAGTAAGTCGCACCGTCCGTTCTACCTTTTGAGGCAATACCGCCTCGCGGGCGAGCGGGTTAGTCGTGAAGGCGGCCGCGGCCGTCCGAGCAAACGCCCCGGTGCGCAAGTGTGGGGTCAAATACCAGGTCAGCTGGGGGAGCACGTAAGCAACCGCGCAACGCGCGGCTCACATACGACCGGAAGGCGGCAAAGGCGATGAAACGCGGTTTGAAGGCGTGCGCCAAGCAGATCATGGCGGGGGCCTGCGCGGTCCTGGCCATCGCGGGCCTGGGCGGCTGCTCCTCGGTGCCTGCGACCTCGGAGTACAAGGCCGAGGCCGCCACGCAGGCGATCTCGGACGAGAACCTCGTCACGGCGGGCACGCTCACGGTGGCCTTCATCCAGGACAACGCGCCCCAGAGCATCAAGGCCGACGATGGCACCCTTTCGGGCTACGCCGTCGATGTGGCCTATGCGCTCGGCGACCGCCTCGGCCTCAAGGTGGAGTTCGTCAACTCCGCCTCGGCTTCCGACGCCCTCGGCTCCAAGAAGGCCGACGTCTTCGTCGGCGCCGAGTCCGACGGAAAGTCGAGCAAGGTCACAATCGCGGGCACCTATCTCGAGGACGCCATCGCGATCTTCGGCGACGCCTCTTCGGGCAGCGTGAGCGCAAGCTCACTCAGCTCCGCCACGATCGGCGTGCAGGGCTCCTCCGCCTCGCAGGATCAGCTGAGCGAGGCCGGCATCACGGGCACCCAGCAGACCTACGACGACCTCAACTCCTGCTTCGCCGCGCTCGGCGAGGGCAAGGTCGACTACGTTGCCTGCAACGCCGCGGCCGGCTCCTACCTGGCGCGCGTCTACTCGGGCGTCGACTTCATCGGCACCATCGGTGAATCCACGACCACCTGCGTGGCCACGCTCAGCTCGGCAAGCGCCGTGACCGAGGCCGTCTCGGGCCAGATGGAGACCATGGAGTCCGACGGCACGCTCGATGCCATCCACACCAAGTGGTTCGGCTCCATGCCGCTCAACCTGAGCGATAGCGCGATCTCGGGCGTGGACGTCGCCTCTTCGTCGAGCAGCTCCAGCTCGTCTTCCACAAGCTCCAGCAGCTCGTCCTCCTCGAGCGACAGCAAGATCGGCGACAGTATCAACCAGCTCAGCAGCTAAGACGGGGCGCCTTATCCGCGTCGTGCTCTGCCCGGCAAGATCCTCAACCGATTGTTCACAGCCGCGATAATCCCATAGCGCACACAAGGGTCCCGCTTGGTCGGGACCCTTCTTTTACCTGCGCTTTTTGTGCGGCTAACAAAACCCGTGCGTATCTTCTGCCGCACATCGGCGTTCGGTAGGGACGATTTCGTGAACGGGACAATCGTTTTAGCGCGGAATAACCGCGTGCGTTTGGGTAGATAAGTCACAACGGCGGCCCCGCCGCCCACCTGTTCCCCCAGAGATTGGAGCCACGTATGGATATCACCGTTTCCGGCCGCAAGACGACCGTTACCGATGCTCTGCGTGCGCATGTCGACGAAAAGATCGGCGAAGCCCTCAAGGTATTCGACATCGAGCCGATGACGGTCGATGTCGTCCTGCGCTACGAGAAGAACCCGTCCAACCCCAACCCGGCGATCGTAGAGTGCACGGTCCGCGCCCGCGGCTCCGTCATCCGCGTTGCCGAGCATGGTGCCGATATGTACGCGGCCATCGACCTCGCGGCCGAGAAGGTCACCCGCCAGCTTCGTAAGTTCAAGACCAAGATCGTCGACAACCGCCAGGGCGGCGCGAGCGCTGCCGACGTGGCTCCCGTCGAGCACGTCGAGGATCTTGCCGACCTGCTGCTCCCCGCGGAGGAGGATGACCTGCTCGTGCGCGAGAAGGTCATCGACATCACCCCGATGACCGAGGAGCAGGCGCTCGTCCAGACCGACCTTCTGGGCCACGACTTCTACGTGTTCGAGAATGCCACCACGGGCCTCATCAATGTGGTGTATCACCGTAAGAATGGTGGATACGGCATCATCAAGCCCCGCATCGAGTCGATCGACGAGTAAACTAGATAGACTTGCATGAAGTTTATGGATGGCGGCCATCCCGTGCGGGGTGGTCGCCTCTTTGTCTCGAAAGGCATGGTGCACATGAGCACAGCCGTGCATAGCGGCCCGAGCAGCCGCTGCCGCATCGTTATCGATACCTGCGCGGACCTGACCCCCGAGATCGTCGATGCCCTCGACGTCGACATCCTCGGTTTCCCCTACATCCTCGACGGCGAGGAGCACACCGACGACATCTGGAAGAGCACCTCGCCCAAGGAGTTCTACGACAAGCTGCGCGCGGGCTCTGTTGCCTCGACCTCGGCCGTCTCGCTCGGCCGCTATCTCGAGTTCTTCGGTGAGTGCGCCGAGGAGGGCACGCCGACCGTCTATCTGAGCTTTACCGCCGGCCTCTCGTCGAGCTTTGGCTCGGCCTGCCAAGCCGCGGAGGCCGTTCGCGCCGAGCACCCGGGCTTTGAGCTCTACGTGGTCGACAACGCGTCGCCCTCTGCCGCAGCCGAGCTCCTGGCGCTCGAGGCGGTGCGCCAGCGCACGGCCGGCCTCACCGCCAAAGAGATCGCCGAGTGGGCCGAGGAGGCCAAGCACTACATCCACGGTTACTTCACGCTCGAGAGCTTCGATGCGCTCGCCAAGGGCGGCCGCATCCCGCCCGCTGCGGCTCAGCTCACGAGCAAGCTCGACGTCAAACCCGAGCTCTCCTACGATCTCTCGGGCTCGCTTTCGCTCGTGGGCGTCAACCGCGGGCGCAAAAAGGGGCTTAAGTCGCTCGTCAAGAGCTTCAAGGAGAACTACGAGCAGGACCCGACCATGCCCATCGGAATCGTCACGGCCGATGCGGAGAAGGACGGCGACTGGCTCGAGAACGCCATCCGCAAGGAAGAGGGCTGCTCGGATGTGACCATCATCCGCGGCTCGGTGGGCCCCACGCTCGGCGCCCACGTGGGCCCGGGCATGGTGGCCATCGTGTTCTGGGGCAAGAACAGGGCCGAGAAGATCTCGCTCTCCGATCGCATCGCCAAGCGCGTGCGTGGAGACCAAAAGTAACAGATTCGCAGCTCATGCGGCCGACCGAGAGGCTCCGGCCGCATAGCCGTATTTTGGCGCATACGCGTCCAAGCAAAGAAAGGGACCAAATGGCAGACCGCAAGCTTTCCGTGGCCTTTATCGGCACCGGTATCATGGGCGCCCCCATCGCGGGCCACATCCTTAATGCCGGCTATCCGCTCACCGTGTTCACCCGCACCGAGAAGAAGGCCGAGGGCCTGATCGCGCAGGGCGCCGCATGGGCGGCATCTGCCGAGGAGGCCGTGGCCGACGCCGACGTCGTCTTTACCATGGTCGGGTTCCCCGAGGAGGTCGAGGAGCTCTATCTTTCCGGTGACGGCCTGCTCGCCACCACCAAGCCGGGCGCCGTGCTCATCGACCTCACCACGAGCTCGCCCGAGCTTGCGCGCGATATCGCCGAGGCCGCGCAGGTCTCGGGCCGCATGGCCTTCGATTGCCCGGTCACGGGCGGCCAGTCCGGCGCCCAGGCCGGCACGCTCACCGGTATCGTCGGCGCCACGGAGGGCGATGTCGAGCCGGTGCGCGCCCTGCTCGAGTGCTTCTGCGAGCGCCTGTTCTTCTTCAACGGACCGGGCAAGGGGCAGGCGGCCAAGCTCGCCAACCAGATCGCCCTCGCCTCGTCCATGGTCGGCATGGCCGACTCGCTCGCCTTTGCCGAGCAGGCCGGGCTCGATGTTGCCCAGACGCGTTCGATGATCCTCACGGGCACCGGCAAGTCGGGTGCCATGGAGCAGCTCGCGCCCAAGGCCCTCGACGGCGACTACAAGCCCGGCTTTATGGTGCAGCACTTCCTCAAGGACCTGCGCCTCGCGCTTTCCTATGCCGAGGACCGCGATCTGGCGCTCCCCGGCGCCGACACGGCCTACAACCTCTACGACATGCTCGATGCCATCGGCGGTGCCGGTCTGGGCACCCAGGCGATCACCCTGCTCTATCAGGAGGAGGGCGATGCCGTGGCGGCCGGTCTCGACTGGTCGCTCTACCAGATGCCCGAGGGCGGGGAGCATGAGTGCGGCTGCGGCCACGATCACGGCGACGGTCACGAGTGCTGCCACGGCGAGGGCCACGGCCACCACGAGGGCGGTTGTTGCTGCGGCCACCACGGGGAGTAGGGGAGCATGGACAACCCCGCATTCATGGTTCTGGCCGTTGTGCTGATGATCTTCGGTATCACGGTCGGCAACAAGGTCGGGCACGATTTTGGGCGTAAAGCGGACGATTCGCGCACGTACTGGCTCTATAACCTCGCGGCCTTCGCGGGGTCGGTGGTGCTGTTCGTGATCATCGGCGTGGCCGGGCTCCCGCTTTTGCAAGGCCTGGTGATCGGCCTGCTCTCGGGCTCCGTCGTCGGTCTCAAGATGGGATACGGCGAGGCTCAGGGCCCTTGGCGCAAGTTCGACGATGCCCTCAACCTGGGCGACGCCCGACGTCGCGCGGCAGCCGAGAAAAAGGCCGCGGCCGCAAACGGCACCGAGCCCGAGCGCGCACAGGGCCGCCGTGCCCGCCGCGAGCGTGCGCTCATATCGGTCGATAGCAAGCAGAACACGGCAACGAACGCCGATACGGATAAGAAGAGGTAGAACATGGCAGAAACCAATCAGGAACTTTCCGCAGAAGAGACCGAGCGCCTCGAGCTTGTCGAGGGCGACGAGACCGAGCTCGATCGCGTGGTTCGCGAGCTCGATGCCCACAGCCGCCGCAAACGCCAGTTCGCCGCGCGCGTGATCCGCCTGCTCGCCGAGCGCGACCCCGAGCGCGTGGCCCCCTACATCGACGACCTCGTCAACGCTCTCGAGCTGAGCGAGGCGCAGACCCGCTGGGAGGTGCTCGATACCCTCAACGTGCTCGTCGAGACCCACGGCAAAGAGGTCGGCGCCGCCTTCGAGGGCGCCGAGACCGCCCTGTTCGACGAGGACTCGCCGACCCTTCGCTACTCGGCGTTCCGCCTGCTCTGCACCTGGGGCGCCACCGACCGCGGCCGCTCCAAAAAGGTGTGGCCGATTATCGATGAGGCCATTCAGTGCTATCACGGCGACATGGAGTACCGCGACATGCTCGGCTGCCTGCACGATTTCGCTTCGGGCAAGATCGAGGGCGGCGTGGCAGAGCAGCTCGCACAGCGCCTGCGCTTCGATGCCGAGAACGGCAAGGGCGCCTATCTCAAGTCGCGTTCGGGCGAGATCTGCGAAATGCTCGTTAAACGTTTTAAGATCGACGTCTCCAAGAAGAAGTCCGGTGCTAAGGTCAGCAAGGATTCTGCCGACGACGCCGAGAGCGAGGAGTAAAAGATGGCACACGACGTAGTCCTGATTCCCGGAGACGGTATCGGTCCCGAGATCACCTCTGCCATGCGCCGCGTGGTCGAGGCCACGGGCGTCGAGATCAACTGGAACGTCCAGGAGGCCGGCGCCGGCGTCATGGACGAGCACGGCACCCCGCTGCCCGAGCACGTGCTCGATGCGATCGCCAAGACCAAGGTCGCTATCAAGGGGCCCATCACCACGCCGGTCGGCACGGGCTTCCGCAGCGTCAACGTGGCACTTCGCAAGCACTTCGATCTCTATTCGTGCGTGCGCCCTTGCCTGTCGCAGCCGGGCGACGGCTCGCGCTTCCGCGGCGTCGACCTCGTGATCGTGCGCGAGAACACCGAGGATCTCTATGCGGGCATCGAGTTCGAGCCCGAGACGCCCGAGGTGGCCAAGCTCGCCGAGCTCGTGGAGGAGTCGGGCCAAAAGCCCTTCCGCGCGGATTCCGCCATCTCCATCAAGCCCATCTCCACCACCGGCAGCCGCCGCATCGTGGAGTACGCCTTTGAGTACGCGCGCCGCTGCGGCCGCAAAAAGGTCACGGCCGTGCACAAGGCCAACATCATGAAGTCGACCGACGGCCTGTTCCTGCGCGTTGCGCGCGAGGTCGCGGCCAACTATCCCGATATCGAGTTCAACGACAAGATCGTCGATGCCACGTGCATGGGCCTTGTTCAGAACCCCGACGACTTTGATGTGCTCGTGCTGCCCAACCTCTACGGCGACATCGTCTCGGACCTTTGCGCCGGCCTCGTAGGCGGCCTCGGCATGGCTCCGGGCTCCAACATCGGTGCCGATGTGGCGATCTTCGAGGCCACGCACGGCTCCGCGCCCGATATCGCCGGCCAGGACATCGCCAACCCCACGGCCGAGATCCTCTCTGCAGCCATGATGCTCGACCATCTGGGCGAGACCGAGGCGGCTGCGCGCATCCGCGCCGCTGTTTCGGCTACGCTCGAGGAGGGCAAGAGCGTGACGGGCGACGTCCGCCGCGCGCAGACCGGCTCTGCTGAGGGCGCGGTCGGCACGCAGGCCTTTGCCGACGCCGTGATCGAGCACCTTTAAGTCAACCTTAGGTGCAACGCGCTCGTCCCGCGCGAGCAGGCAGAGGCACGCGGTCTAGGTGGTCTTTTGACGCTCTCTGCGCGATTGGGCGCAGGCGCGTCTCGCAACGAGGCCGCGAGCATAGTAAAGTTACAGACACACAACGCTGGCGCCCGGTGGAAACATCGGGCGCCACTTTTGAGCGGATAAGCGCCTATCTAAAGGAGAAACACAGCATGGGCTTGATCCAGAAGAAGGACCAGAAGGACGAGATCGACGGCATCGAGATCATCGAGCGCTCCGATGCGCCGAACGACCTGCCGCAAAACGACGTGGAGCTCGTCGCGGGCACCTCTGCCGAGCATATCGCCGCCGGCACCACGGCCGAGGAGGAGGCTGAGCGCACCGAGGCCGAGATCATCGAGAGCGCAGCCGACGAGAACCTCATGCCCGAGGATGCCGAGGACGAGAAGGACTCCGACAACGAGGATGAGGCCCAGGACGCAAAGCCCCGCACCGCCGACGAGATCCTCGCCGATATCAAGCGCAAGCGCACCGTGTTCTGCGCCGTGGCCGCCGCGCTCGTGATCGTTGCGGCCATTGCCGGCTACTTTGTGGGCAACGGCGGCTTTGGCGGCAAGGGCACCGGTACCGCCGCGCTTTCCGAGGACCAGCTCGAGGCCACCGTGGCCACCTACAGCTACAACGGCAAGAGCGTGAACATCACCGCGCGCGAGGCCATCGAGAGTCAGTACAGCGTCGACAACGTCAAGGATGACGACGGCAACTACACCGCCCCCTCCGCCGAGACGATCCTCTCCTACGTGCGCAACCGGATCCTTACCGATCAGGCCGAGAAGGAGGGCATCACCGTCTCTGCCAAGGAGATGAAGAAGGTGGCCAAGTCGGCTGTCGGCACCTCTAACTACAAGACCATGGCCAAGCAGTACGGCCTCACGGTCAAGCAGGCCAAAGAGCAGGTTAAGGTCTACGCGCTGCGCCAGAAGCTCTACAAGAAGGTCGTTAAGAACTCCAGCGTGACCGCCCCGACCGCTCCCACCGAGCCGGCCGACGAGAACAACCTCACCGATGACGAGAAGGCCACCTACGCCCAGTACATCATCGATCTTGCCGGCAGCAAGTGGAACTCCAAGAAGAACACCTGGAAGAGCTCCAAGAGCACCTATGCCCAGCAGGTGGGCGACTTCGACGGTCAGAGCGCTACATATGAACAGGCCCAGTCCGCCTACTATGTGGCCTATCAGGAGTACTCCACCAAGGCCTCCGCGGCGAGCTCCAAGTGGACCAACTACGAGAACGATCTCTTCGCTAACGCCAACATCCACGTGTACGGCCTCTTTGCGTAAAGCAGATGCATATACGGCTGCATGATCGCGGCCGAAACCCAAAGCGGGTGTCACACAACGTGGCGCCCGCTTTTTTATGCCCAACCGCCGCTCCCTCGCATGCTCGGCTACGGACAGGCCGCTGGCCTGTCCGCTTCACGCCTCGCAACCTCAACGGGCAGAGCCCCTGCGGTGTGCACATAAAAGAAAAGCCCCCATTGCTGGGAGCTTCTGATTTCAATGGAGCCAGCGACCGGGCTCGCGTCTTCGCTCCGCGAACCCGCGGCTTCGGGATCGGCTTCCGCCGCTCCCTCGCATGCTCGGCTACGGACAGGCCGCAGGCCTGTCCGCTTGACGCCTCGCAACCTCATCGGTTCGAGCCCCTGCGGTGTGCACATAAAAGAAAAGCCCCCATTGCTGGGAGCTTCTGATTTCAATGGAGCCAGCGACCGGGCTCGAACCGGTGACCCCCGCTTTACGAGAGCGGTGCTCTACCAACTGAGCTACGCTGGCGGCCATGTTTGCGCGGTTCTAGACGAACCAGCGAAGTCATATATTACGGGTAAATGCAGACAGTTGCAAGCGCTAAGATGCGCGGGCGCAAAAATCGTGCGCAGGGGGTCTGCGGAAAGCGGCATGCCGACGGGGCGAACCATACAACTCGGTGCGGCGGCTAAAAGAATCGATCCGAGCGAGCCAGTGCCGGATTCATTCTCTCGAACATGCCTTTTACGTGCGAAAACGATATCACATTACAGGTTTTGCCTTGCCGTGAACGGTAGTTTTCGACCGTTGACCGAACAAGGGAGATAAAAACCCGTCTGGTATGGTGGTATTAATACCACTTAGAAAACGTTCACATTTACCTGCAGTGATTCCAGCAATTATGCTTCCTAAAGTGCAAAAAGCAACAGGTGCCATAGCAAAATAAAGCAATGCATATTGTTTCGAACGGATTAAGAAACCGCAGGTAGAAGTGTTACATACCGGTAAACGGTCGAAATAACCCTGCCAACGGTCGCAAAAACGGTTTATCGTTCGTACTCGATAAATGAATGCTTTATGGATGCTATATTTAGTTCACACGTTATGTGGTTACTACCAGTAATCGCACAAGGGCGAAAACAAGACAGATCTTCGCCCGGAGGCATCTTAAAGGGACCAAGATCACCTCCCGCCGGATGCCCGAAGACTCGATAGCACCCTGCACACGGCAAATGTTTACGTCCCTCGAAAGGGGTTTTGCATGGTTGGTTTCGTTCTTACCGGGCACGGAGAGTTCTCGAACGGCCTCGCGAGCGCCATCGATATGGTTGCTGGCGACCAGGCCGCGTTTCAGATCGTTCCCTTTAGCGGAGACGCCGCAGCCACCTATGGAGACGACCTCAAACACGCCATCGTCGAGATGAGTGGCGAGTGCCCCGAGGGCGTGCTCGTGTTCGTCGACCTGCTCGGCGGCACTCCATTCAACCAGGCCATGATGATCTCGCAGGACGTTCCCAACATGCAGATCGTCACCGGCGCCAACCTTCCCATGCTTATTGAGCTTTTGTTCCTCCGCAACGGCGCGACGCTCGCCGAGCTTGCCGCGCAGGCGGTCACCGTCGGCCAGGCCGGAATCTCCGCCAAGAGCCTCGAGTCCGTTGCGGGCCCCGCTGCAGACGATATAGACGATGAGGACGGTATCTAATGGACAACCTCGGCGCTAATATCCTTGCCTCTTCGATTGCCCTGATCGGCCTTTTGGTCATCATGGGCGTGCTGTACACCATCTGGTCGCAGCTCAATCTCAAAAAGAAGCAGAAGTACTTCAAGGAGCTCCATACCGAGCTCAAGCCCGGCCAAGAGGTGCTCTTCGCCGGAGGCATCTACGGAACGATTAAAGAGATCGAGGGCGAGAAGGTCGCCGTCAAGGTCCGTTCCGGTGCCACGCTCGATGTATCCCGCTACGCGATTCAAGAGATCAAGTAGCTTGTCGGAAGGGGAGAGCTGCTCCCCCAAAATGTAAGCAAAGCCGTTAAGCATCAGGAAAGGAAGCTGATCAGCATGGCAGAGCCCAATATTCTTCTCACCCGTATCGATAATCGACTGATCCATGGGCAGGTCGCGACCCAGTGGAACTCCACCTTGGGTTCCAACCTCATCCTCGTCGCCAATGACGACGTCTCGACCAACACCATGCGTCAGAACCTCATGAAGATGGCCGCTCCGGCGGGCGTCGCCACGCGCTTCTTCTCCATCCAGAAGACGATCGACGTGATCGGCAAGGCGAGCCCCAAGCAGCATATCTTTATCGTGGCCGAAACTCCGGAAGACGTGCTTAAGCTCGTCAAGGGCGGAGTGCCTATACGCAAGGTAAACATCGGCAACATGCACATGTCGGAAGGAAAGCGGCAGGTTGCCACCTCGGTGGCAGTCGACGACGCCGATGTCGCCGCTTTCAAAGAGCTGCAGGAATTGGGGGTGGAGTTGGAGATCAGGCGTGTTCCGAGCACGCCGGCCGAGGACACGAGCAAGCTCTTCTCGTAACCTCGCGTTTCCACATCGCCGGGTCTCCTGCCCGGCAAAGCGTTGCGAATTCCGAGTTCGCACGTAGCAATCGAAAGGAGGAGCATGATGGAATACTCGATCATCCAGGTCGCACTGGTCTTCATCGTCACGTTCATCGCGGCTATCGACCAGTTCAACTTCCTTGAGTCCCTCTATCAGCCCATCGTCACTGGTGCCGTTATCGGCCTCATCCTTGGCGACCTCAACACCGGCCTTCTCGTGGGCGGTACTTATCAGCTCATGACGATCGGCAACATGCCGATCGGTGGCGCTCAGCCGCCTAACGCCGTCATCGGCGGCATCATGGCCGCTGTCCTGGCCATCGCCTCCAAGCTCGAGCCCAACGCGGCAGTCGGCCTTGCCGTTCCGTTCGCCCTGCTCGGTCAGCTTGGCGTGACCCTCGTCTTCACCCTTATGTCGCCGCTTATGTCCACGGCCGATAACATGGCCCACAACGCCGACGTCAAGGGTATCGAGCGCCTCAACTACTTCGCCATGGCCCTTCTCGGCCTGATCTTCGCCGTCGTCGTCACGCTGTTCTTCATCGCCGGCGCCACGATCGGTCAGACCATCGCCTCGTCGATCCCCGACTGGCTGCAGACCGGCCTCTCCGCTGCCGGTGGCATGATGCGCTTCGTCGGCTTTGCCGTCCTGCTCAAGGTCATGATGTCCCGCGATATGTGGGGCTTCTTCCTCATGGGCTTTGGCCTCGCGCTCATCACCGTTGCCAACGAGTCGCTGGCTACCCCGGCTCTGCTCATCCTCGCTCTCATCGGCTTCGGCATCGCTTTCTGGGACTTCCAGCAGCAGACCGAGCTGAAGGG
>CAVCLY010000001.1:100388-139312 GCA_963603165.1 Faecalibacterium prausnitzii | reverse complement strand
TGCAGGACGTGAACCTGTTCACCGGCACCGTGATGGACAACATCCGCTACGGCAAGCTCGACGCCACCGACGAGGAGTGCATCGCCGCGGCCAAGCTCGTCGGCGCCGACGACTTTATCGGCCGTTTGCCCGACGGCTACAACACCATGCTCACCGGCAACGGATCGCAGCTCAGCCAGGGCCAGCGCCAGCTGATCAGCATCGCGCGCGCCGCCGTGGCCGACCCGCCCGCGATGATCCTCGACGAGGCCACGAGCTCCATCGACACGCGCACCGAGGCCATCGTGCAGCGCGGCATGGACAAGCTCATGGAGGGTCGCACCACGTTCGTGATCGCGCATCGTCTCTCCACCGTGCGCAACTCCGACGCGATCATCTGCCTTGACCACGGCCGGATCATCGAGCGCGGCAGCCACGACGAGCTCATCGCCAAGCGCGGCTACTACTACCAGCTCTACACCGGCGCCTTCGAGCTGGAGTAGGCTGAGCGCCAGACGAGCCGAACGGGCTTGATCGAATAGACCTCAACATGCAGGGCCCCGCGAACCAACCGTTCGCGGGGCCCTGTCTTTATAAAGGGCCTTCTTACGTGCATTCGTATGGCAACATTTTTAAGGCTGGGGGCAACGGACTCGCCACTACTGCCGAGTTCGCCCAAGCAGCCAATCAGCTGAGACGGCTCCTTATTTTAGAAAACGCGTCAAAACTAAAATAAGCAGCGTATTTTTGGACGCTTATTTTAGTTTGAGCGTCGAAACTAAAATAAGGATTCCGTTTAAGACTCAGTTGTTTTAGATCGTCGCTTAAGCAAACGCTCGATAAGGGTGCATGCCCGGCAATCCCTAACCGCTATGGACCCCGTGAGCCCTTGCGACTCGCGGGGTTTTCTATTGGGCCTTGTGCGCAGTACCGATAGTGCGCAGTGGCTTCGCAATGCTCGGCACGGGTTTATGAACATTTGCCTAATAACGCTTGCAGGTACGGCGGTTAGCCTCGAAAATAAGTGAAATATTACCCCCCCCCTCTAGCTTTGGAAGTGCTTATGAAACACCCCAAACACACATGGCGCTCGACCGCGCGCCGGGCGGGAACGGTTTCTCTCACGGTCATCGCCTCCGCGTCGATGCTCCTGAGCGGGTCGCCGTTCGCGCTGGCCGCCTCGCTGGCGCAGGGCGAAGGCGCGCCCATCAGCGCCGCTGCAGCCGCCGAGAACGCCACCGCGAACAACTCGAGCGAGAGTGCGTCGACCGAGGCCGAACCTTGGTCCGATAGCATCGACTCCATGCTCAAGTCGGGTTCCTACACGGACGGCGAGGTCGTCGCCATCGTAGCGCCCGCCGCCGAGGGCACGGCCGTAAACGCCGTCTCTGTCGATAACGATGCGCAGGCCGAGCCGCTCACCGAGTCGCTCCTCGACACCGCCGACACCGAGGAGCTCTCCGAGACCTCGGGCGATGTGTACGAGAGCGCGTTCGGCACCGCCCTCCCCGACGCCGCCCTTGAGGGCGCGCAGCTCATGGCCGCTGCCGAGAACGACGGCAAGACCGAGGCCGTGCAGGCTTCCGACGTCGACGTGTACACGCTGCTCGTCAAGCAGGACGGTATGAGCACCGAGCAGATTCTGCGCGAGCTCGCCGACGACGATCGCGTGCTCTGGGCCGAGCCCAACTACTCCGGCACCATATCGGACGGCAGCGCCTCCACGCAGGCCTCGAGCTCCGCCGCGCAGGCGCTCGCGACCAAGCTCGATTCGGGCACGGTGACGGGTGATGCCGGCGGCAGCGGCGAAGCCGACAACGCCGCCGAGGCCGACAAGACCGACACCGTCTCGGGCGTGACCCCGAACGGCACGGCCACGGTCGCCTCGGCCGATGAGCTCGCCGACGCAACCGACTACCAGTGGGGCTACAACAGCGGCAGCTCCGCATTCGGTGCGCTCCACAAGAGCGCCTTCACCGTTAAGCTCGACAACTGGAACAACGCCCAGATGCAGAACTCGCAGGGCATCGTGGCCGTGGTAGACACGGGCATCGACCACGACAACCCCGACCTTTCGGGCGTCATGGTCGACATGAGCGCCTACGTGAGCAAGATCGGCGGGGACAAGTGGGGCTACAACTCCACGGGTGACGGCGGCGGCTCCGAGGACGTTGCCGGCCACGGCTCGCACTGCGCGGGCATCGTCGCCTCCGACTGGAACAGCTTCGGCACGAGCGGTGCGGCCTATGGCGCCAAGCTCCTGAGCGTGCGCGCTGCCGACGAGAACGGGTATTTCTACAACTCCTCGATCATCAGCGGCTTTAAGTACCTCGAGGACGCCATCGACGCCGGCGCCGACATCCGCGTGGCCAGCAACTCCTGGGGTGGCGAGGGCGCATCGCACGCGATCTGGCTCGCCGCCGAGGCGCTCGGCCGCAAGGGCACCGCGATCGTCTTTGCCTCCGGCAACGACACCTGGGACCTCGACACCAACACCTACACCGCCAAGGCGATAGGCACCTCCGACCACGCCGTGGTTGTCGACTCCGCGATGATGACCGGCGCCAAGTCGGCCTTCTCCAACTGGGGCAAGACCACCACGGACGTCTTCGCGCCCGGCTCGTTCATCCTCTCCACCGCCATCAGCTCGGGCAAACACCGCACCGCGGACTTTTTGCCGGAGCTTCTCAAAGACAGCGGCGACAGCTACTTCTACGAGGACTTTAGCGACAAGAGCGCATCCAAGGTCGAGGCCTGGGTCGGCATCTCGCAGCTCGAAGGCGGCACCGTCGCCACCAAGAAGGTCGGCGAGGTGGATGCCTCCAAGCAGGGGTACGACTCCGCCACCGGCGCGCTCAAGGTGAGTGCGAAGGAACTCGAAAAGGCCGCCGAGAACACCGACGGCGGCGGCGTCATGGTCTCGCTCAAGGTTCCGGTTGATGCGGACACCGTGAGCTCGGTCACCAACGCCAGCGTTGCCGTTTCGCTCGACGGCGGCGCGGCCGACGACGCCATGAGCTTTAGCTCGCTCTGCCTCGAGACCCTCGATGCAAACGGCAACGTCATCCGCACCGGCGGGCGCGCGGGCCTCGCCAACCTCGAGTCGGGCTGGAACAAGATGGGCGTCAACGTGGCCGAATCCGTTAAGGAGAAGGGTACGCAGCTCGCCGTCCACACCGACGCCGACGGCAAGTCCTACATCTGGATGCACGTGCTCGTGTCGACGATGCTGCTCGGCGACGCCGACGGCGTGCTATTCGACTGCTTGGGCCTGGGCAGCAAGCTCGTGCCCTACGTGTACTACAGCGGCACCTCCATGGCCACCCCGGCCGTGTCCGGTCTTGCCGCGGTGGCGAGCACGCAGATGAGCGGCTACTCTAGCATGGACAAATCCGTGCGCGCGGCCGAGCTCACCAAGCTCCTCAAGAGCTCCGTCAACACGTTCGATAACCAGTTCAGCGGCCTTTGCACCTCAAACGGCATGATCGACGCCAGCAAGTTCGCGAGCAAGTCCGCGCGTATGCCGCAGATCGGCTCGGCCGAGCTCGCAGACGACGAGGCGACCGTCACGATCGAGGGCAGCGAGTTCGGCAGCGCAGCCGGCAGCGTCACGTTCGGCGGCAAGACCGCCACGGTCAAAAGCTGGTCCGACACCAAGATCGTTATCGAGTGCCCGTCCGACCTCGTGAGCGGCTACCTCGAGCTCGTGCTCACGCGCGCCGACGGCAAGTCGTGCACCCACGCCGAGACGTTCGTCTTTAGCAAGAACGTGTCGAAGGACGAGGTCCCGGTCTTTGAGGAGACCATCGAGACCCCGAGCGAGTTCGACAGCTACACCTACTACAACGAGCTCGCCGCGCTCGACGGCTCGATCTACGTCTTCTGCGGCGGCGAACCCGACACATCTGAGGTCGACTCCGACTACCCGCAGTCGAGCTCCTGCATCTTCAAGGCCGTCTGGCGCTACGACATCGCCAACAAAAGCTGGTCGCAGGCCGCCGACCTTCCCTGCCGCCTCGCTAACGTGAGCCGCACGCTCTGGAACGGAAAGCTGCTCGTGATGGGCGCGGCCGCGAGCAAGGACTGCGGCGGATTCGCGAGCAAGAAGCTCTTCTCGTACGATCCGGCTACCAACGCCTGGACCGACCTTTCCGATAAGGTCGCGAGTGACGATGTGCCCTACCAGGCATCGATCGTCAACGCGGGTGGCAAGCTGCTGCTCGTCGGCGGCAACATCGTGACCAAGCTGCCCGCAGACGCCGCCGAAGCGGACAAGCTGAGCCTCTTCGTCGACCCTACCGCCTACAGCCAGGCAGCCGCCATCGAGACGCAAAAGTCCGACAAGGCGATGATGACCCTCGGCAAGAACAACGTGCGCAGCTTTGATATCGAGACCGGCAAGGTCAAGGCCATCGGCTCGGTCTCGCCGCGCGCCAACGTCGGGTTCGACAACGCAAAGTCCGACGTCCAGGTAGCGTATTGCAACAACGCGCTCTACGTGCTGGGCGGCGCCAGCTCCGACCCCATGACCACCAGCACCGTGACCGACCAAGGCGCATTCGAGTGCGTGACGCTCAATGCCGACGGCACCACGACCACCAAGAAGCTCGGCAGCTACGACACGCCGCAGAGCAAGGACACGGTCGGCGCGCTGCCCGTAGCGCTCGACAACTACAAGCTGCGCTCCACCATCACGGGCGCCAAGAGCGGCCCCGTGCTCTCGGGCGTGCTCGCCGTCTCGGGCTTTGACGAGCTCGGCATGGCCACCAGCAAGCTCGTGCAAGACGACACCTATCAGCTCGCGAGCGGCGGCAGCACCTTTGCGAGCATCGGCAAGCGCGTGAACTACACGCCGACGGTCTATGCCAGCACGCTCGCCTACCGCGGCAAGCTCTACGTACTCGGCCACGACTTTAACGGCAGCTTTGAGACCGTCATGCGCGCCACGGATATCGAGACCGACGAGCTCCCGGGCGACGTAGTCGCCAAGGGCTCCGAGAAGAACGGCAAGCAGGATGAGGGCGCCGAGAAGAAAACCCTGGTGACGAAGGTTGCCAGTGCGCTCCCCAAGACGGGTGACATTGCGGCCGCGGCCACGATCGCCTGCCTGATCGCCGGCGGTGCCGCACTCGCGATCTCACGCAAGGTGCGCGGGTAGGACCCTGCAGGTCGGGGCGCCGGGAATCCGAGTTTCCGGCGCCCCACCGGCCTTGTCCGCCGGCCTTGCACCGGCGACCTTGCCTGAGCGCTCACGCCACCGGCAACCCGCTGAGACCGCAGCAAATCAGCGCCAACCCGCACACGATTCGCCGCCCCGGCCATTTGGTCGGGGCGGCGTTTTTGTGGCGCTGTACGCAGCGTGCGCCTGGGCTCAGTCCCAGGCGCACAAGGCCATCAGCAGCGGCAACACTCGCACCGAGAGCATCTTAGAGCTACTCGAGTGCAGGCTCTTCCACCGCAGGAACTATCGGGGGCGGTCACGTCCGCCAACATCACGGAAGTGCACGGCAGCTGGCCCAGGCTGTCCCGCGGGGACCGTACCTCGCAGGCGCTCAGCCGCCCCAACCCGACGAGCGAAGGCTCGTGCGAAGTCCTCTGCCTCTTGAACACGCAAGACGCCCGGTCTCCCAGCGCCTCTCATCCAAGCCAATCCCCACTCGCGTGCTGGCGCGTAAGCCGAACCCCGTTTGGTATTGGTTTAGAGGGAAGCTCCAAATCCAACTCCCGTTTGGTATTGGTTTTTCAAGGTCGACAGAGTAGCAGGGCGTTTTCGGCTCAAGAAACCCCAGGTCGCAACTCCTTTAAGACGCGGTCTACTCGGCAGCTGCCGCAAAACCAATACCAAACGGGAGCTGGATTTGCTCAAAGCCCAAAAACCAATACCAATCAGTACTTGGCACAAAAACATGGGCGACCGAGCAGCCCTTCGGCCACGTCAAAGACGAGTTCAACCGCGGGCGCGAGTGGAGCAGCTTCAAGGAGATCAAACGCGACCCTGAGGAGTACATAATCCACTGGAACGCGCGGCATAGGCAGGTAAGATTTAAGGGCCTGACCCCGGAGGAGTTCCGGAATCAGGCCCTCGCGGCCTAGTCGTTATTTAGGGCGTCCAAGTTTTGGGGCTTAGTTCACTGTTGCGGGCCGGCCTCGTTTGGAACAGGAACCATGTTGTAGATCGCAGCGTCAACAACCGTGGTCGGATGCGTTCGAAACCGGCCGCAAGCCCAGCAGCAGAACACAGCCCTTGAATCAGCAAGCCGTCCCAGCTCGGCGGCCATCTATCCCACCGCCTAGTCCGGGTCGCCCCGCATCGCCCGGCGAAGCGAATCGCCGGCAATGCGGCCGATTCGCCTAGCGCGTCGGGACCGAAGCCGGCTCGCCCTCGAGCGCCATGTCGTAGGGCAGGTAGACAAAACCGCCGGCCTTGATGTTGGCGATCTTGAACTCACGCACGAGCTCGTCGAGCTCGTCAAAGGTGGTGACCTCTTCCTCGACGACAATGATCACGGTGTCGGCGTCGCGACCCTTATAGAGCGTGTAGACCGACTCGTTGAGCGCGGGTGCCGCACGGAGCACCACGCCGGCCTCGTTGGCAGCAGGCGCGAGCATCTCGTAGGCGTCGCGAATGCGCACGCGCGAATTCGCGGGCTGAAGCAGCACGTTCTTTGAGACAAAGCCCTCGTTCTTGTTAGAAAAGTGGAAGTTGGCCATAACGATGCGCATGCGCGACTCGTCGGGGCAGAGCGTGCCCAGATAGGTGAGCCCGAGCTGCTCGACCGCTACGGGGCTGTGCACGCCACCGCGCACGGTGTCGATGATCACGTAATAGGCAACCACGCAGAACAGGCCACCGAAGAAGCCGACGAACGCATAGAGCAGCGGACTCTTGCCGCTCGCGGCGGCAAGCTCGGCCTTGTTGACCGTCGCGCCCGAGGCGACCTGCTGCTTTTTAGCCGTCTTGGCGAGAGCGGACGCGGCGTCGTTCACCGCATTCAGCACCGCCTCGGACGAGCTGCCCTTGGCCGTGAACGTCACCGTGTTGTTGGTGGTGGTTGAGGTGGCGCTCACCGCGACGTCGGCCGTCGAGGCGCTCGACGCCTCGGAGGTGGCGAGGCCCGAGACGGACGTGAACGTGCCGCCGGTGGTCACCACGGTGGCCGTTGCGGTGTAGCTCGGCTTGATGACCGAGACCAGCAGGGCCCCGACAAAGCAGACCGCGGCGCAGGCGACGGTCACGATGGCGATGCGCTTGAGATGCAGGCGCAACAGCTTGATGAGCTCGAGAAGTGTCATGTTCGATCGCTTTCCTATTGATCGCAGGCTATAGAGACAGATACGCAATGAGTTTAGCACGTGGGCACCTGCGCACGCGGGTAGCGCACCCTGCAGGGCGCTGTCTATACTGGTAGGCGTTCATTCAGGGGCAGGAGAATATCATGGGAATGAGCAAGGGCAATCTTTCGCGCAGGGCGTTTTTGGCGGGCGCCGGCACCGTGTTGGCAAGCGTCACCGTTCCGCTCGCGGCACCCGCGCGCGCCTTTGGCGAGGACACCGCCGGCAAGATCGTCGTGCTCGGCACCAACGACACGCATGGCACGCTCGAGAATCCCGTAACCAAGCTCGGCTATGCCGCGCTCAAGAACTATGCCGACTCGCAGCGCGCCGTTGCGGGCACAGACCGCGTGACGCTCGTTGACTCCGGCGACATCGTGCAGGGCAACCCCACTGCGAGCCTGAGCAAAGGGGTGTTCCCAGCCGAGGCCGTGGCCGCCTGCGGCTACGACGTGATCGTGCCGGGTAACCACGAGTTCGACTACGGCATCAGCATGCTCCAGGCGCTCGCCACGAACGAAGGGGCGGCCTATACCTGCTGCAACTTTACCGATGCCACCGGCGCTTGCGTTTTTGAGAAGTACCACATCGTTGAATACGCCGCCGGCACGAGCAAGATCCGCGTGGCCTATATCGGCGTGACCACGCCGTCCACGCGCGGCTCGTCGGCAACCTTCAAAGACCAGAGCGGCAACTTTATCTACGATTTTGCCATCGACACCACGGGCGAGACGCTCTACAAAACCGTGCAGTCCGCCGTCGACGAAGCGCGCGGTGCGGGAGCGGCCGATTACGTGGTGCTGCTCGCGCACTTGGGGCAGAGCTGGAGCCCCAAGATCTGGCGAAGCGATACTCTCGTTGCGAACACGACCGGCATCGACGCCGTGCTCGACGCGCACACGCACCAGCTCTACGTGCAAAGCGTTGCCAACAAAAACGGACAGGCCGTACCCATCGTGCAGGCGGGCAGCAAGTTCCTGAGCTTTGCCCGGCTCGAGATCGACCTTTCGGCGCGCACGGCCACGGCCTCTGCGGTGGCCACGGGCGTTGTAGCCGAGCTCGTAAAGACGTGGGACGGGAGCGACGCCGAAGTTGCAAATCTGGTGGCAGACATCAACCGGCAGGTCGACGCCTTAACAAGCGGCACCGTGGGCACATCTGAAGTAGACCTCGTGGCGCTCAAGAGCGACGGCAGCCAGGCCACGTGGACCGCCGAGACCAACCTCGGCGATCTTGTGGCCGACGCCATCCTTTACACGGCAAAGGTCGCCGGCACGCCCTGTGACATCGCGTTCTACGACGGCTTTGGCATCTGCGCCGATGTGGCCGCGGGCACGGTGAGCAGACGCGCGGCCCTCGAGGCGGTGCCGTGCAAGCGCCAGATCTTCGCGCTCGAGGTTTCGGGGCAGCACCTGCTCGACATGCTCGAGGTCGCAAGCTCGCTTTTGCCCGAGCCCGAGGCGCGCCTGCTGCAGGCCTCGCGCGGCTTTAGCTACACCGTGCGTACCGACATCGCCTCGCCGGTGGAGGTGTCGCCTGCAACCCACGGATTCGTGGCGATCAACGGAACGCGCCGCGTAACGAGCGCGAGCCTTAACGGCGAGGCCATCGACCCCACCGGGCGCTACACCGTCGCCATGCCCAAGGGAATGCTCGTGAGCGGCGGGTGGAGCATGCCCGTGCCCGAGAACGCCAGCGCAGCGGTAAAGATCGCCCTCGACAGCGAATGCCTGATTGCATACGTGCAGGACGAGGGCGGCCTTAACGGTACGATCGGATCTGAGTACGCCAACGCCGCCGGTAGCGGACGCATCGTCCTTATCAACGGCAGCGGCAATGAGGACAACAAAGGCGACGGCGGCAAGGGCGATCCGACCGACGGCGATAAGGGCAACGGCGAGAACACGAACGGCGGCGAGAACCCGTCCCCCGCGCCGGCACCGGACTCCACCGAGCAGAAGACCAGTAGCAAGTCGGTAGCGGCCAGCACCAGACCTAAGAGCAACGGCCCCCTGCCGGCAACGGGCGATAGCTCGCTCGCAGCCGCCGCGACCGCGGGTCTTGCAGGCGCTGCGATGGTCGGCCTTGCCGCGACGAGCGATGCGGACGAGGCATAGCGAGGCCCCGCGTTCTTTAAATCTTGGCACCCGGGACTAACGTTTGCCGAGCAGTCGCGCCGACCACCCTGACGGATGAGTAAAATCAGGGCATCACCGGACCTGCAATCTTGCTGGTCTACGAGCAAACTCGCACGCAGACCAGCAAGATGCCGAGTAACGAGGACGGTCGCCATGAAGAGGCTCGCCAACGTTTTTATTACCGCCGCCACCACGGTTGCGATGCTCACCTCGACCTGCCCCACCGCAGCGATTGCCGCCGAGGTTCTTCCCTCGAGCGAGACCACCGTTGCGGCCTCCGCCGAGGAGAGCGCCGCAAGCTCAGCAGAAGCGAACACGAACAACGCCGGCATCTCAACCGATAGCAACGACGCGACCGCCGGAGAGGGCGCCTCGACCTCCAGCTCGGCTGCAAAGGAATCCGCGGAGTCCGAGAGCGCCCCGATCGATGCCGCTGCTAACGACGAGGCAGCCACGGGCGCGCCCGAAGATGCAAACACCGATGAGCCCGCCAACACCGCAGACAACGCTGCCACCGAAGACGGGACCGCAACCGCCGGCAGCGGCGCCAACGACGCCGACGAAGCCACACTCGCCACCGTCGAGCTCAATGCCGAAGACGACTTTACACTCGAGACCTGGAATGAGGGCATCGATGCGGCGACGGCAGATGGCGACGAGGTGTCGGATGCCGCGCAAAACGTGCTCGGCAAAGTCCTCGACGCCTACGAATCCTGCAGCAGCAGTATCGAGTTCCAGAAGTCCGACAACATCACCGCCGCCGATGTGCGCGCCGCCATGGCCCTCGCCTTTAGCAGCGCCGAGTACTACTGGGCAGCCACGAGCTATTCCCTCGGCTATTACGACGCAAACAAAAACGGAGAAGCCGAGGACGACGAGATCGCCGCGGCCATCTACTTTAGCTACTACTTCTCTGCCTCGGAGGTGCCCACGATCAAGCAGGCCACCGAGGCCAAAATCGCCGAGGCCCTGAGCTGGATCGACGAGGACGAGATGAGCGCCTTTGAGGTAGCGCAGGCGCTGCACGACTACCTGGTGCGCACCTGCGTGTACGACCTCACGGCCGAGACCGCCACGGGGCCGACCGTCTCGCACTCCGCTTACGGCGCGCTCACAAAGGGAACGGCCGTGTGCCAAGGCTATGCGCTCGCCTATAAGCTGCTGCTCACGCGCGTGGGTGTGCCCTGCGTGTTCGTGACCAGCACGAGCATGAACCACGCCTGGAACATGGTGCAGATCGATGGCGGCTGGTACCACGTGGATTCCACCTGGGACGACCCGGTGTACTCAGACGGCACCGATGCGGGCTTTGACGTCGATGTGAGCCACCGGTACTTCTTGCGCGCTGACTCCACCATGAGCACGCTTGGGCATTCTGGCTGGGAGGCCGCCTACACCACGCCCACGAGCGATTACATCAACCGGACGTATGCCGAGTACAAGGCACCGGTGAGCACGTCGGGCAGCGGCTCGGGTGGCACAACGGATGGCGGCTCGGACGGCGAATCGGGAGAGACGTCGGGCGAGGGCTCATCTGGCGGCACGCCCTCCGAGGCCTCGACGAATGGGCATGCTTACGCGCATAGCGCAACGGCGAGCGCAAGCGGCGTCACCTTTACCGTGCAGTGGGACGACTCGACAACCGCCGGCGAGGCGACCACCTTCCACGTCACCCAAACGGGCGGCAGCTCCAGCGCCAAAGCGCGCATGGACGTGCCAACCTACTGGGATAACGGCAGCCAGGAGAGCGTCTGCGACCCAACACGCGGCGACTGGGGGACCTATCACGAGGTCGGCGACGGCTACGACTTTACCTTTGACCTCACCGCCAGCGGCACGTACCGCATCTACTTCTACTTTATGGATCAGCCCAACAGCATCTATTACCTGCGCACGGTCGCGAGCGTTGAGGTCAGCGACTCCGCGCGCCCCTCGGTCTCGCAGATCGTAGCCGACGCCGTGGCCCAGGCAAAACAGGAGACGGACGGCTCCGAATACGCGATGGCCCTGTGGCTCCACGACTGGACGCTCAACCAGCTTAAATACGACTACGACCTCAACTACTGCTCGGCCGAAAGCGGCCTCACCCGCGCCAAAGGCACCTGCGAGAGCTACCAGCGCATCTACGCCAAGCTGCTCGACATCGCCGGCATCGCCAACGGACGCATTACCGGCAACGGCCACACCTGGAACGCCGTCAAGATCGACGGCAAATGGTGCCAGATGGATCTCACCTGGGACGACAGCTCAGACAATTGGTACGGAGACTTTGACCAGCGCCATATCTACTTTGGCCTGACCGACGAGCTCATGGCCATAGCCCACAGCGACCACGAGACCAACTACCAAGCCGAGGACTACGCGTACCGCTCAAGCGACCTCTCCAACAACTATTTCGCGCGCAACGGAAAGGCCGACGAGTGGGCAAACGCCTATCTTGAGCGAATCCAGGAGCATCTCGACGCAGGCGAGACGAGTTTTTCGATTGACGCCGACAACGCCAGCTATCCGCCCGGGATCTGCGGCATACAGAATGGGATTGTTGCCGCAATGTTGAACCAGCGCACGTGGGCAACATCCGATGGCACCAAGGTTGAGCTCACCGCGACCTCTAAGGTCACTACCGAGTCGAGCACCAAGTGGACCGCCGTGCTCAATTTCGAGGCAACCTACGAGGGGACTGCGATAAGCATTGCCAACGCACAAGTAAGCGCACCCGTTCAGGCCTATACTGGCTCCGCACTCACACCCGAACTAACGGTCACGCTTGGCGGCAAGACCCTCAAGCAGGGCAGCGACTACACATTCGGCTGCTACAACAACATCAACGTCGGCACCGCGAACATTACGGTTGTCGGCAAGGGCAACTACGCCGGAACCGCCACGGGCACGTTCAAGATTGTTGCCGGCATATCGAAAGCCACGATCAAGGCTGCCGACCAGACCTACACCGGCTCCGCACTCACACCGGAGCCCACCGTCATACTCAACGGCAAAACGCTCAAGCAAGGTACCGACTACACCGTCTCGTACTCCAGCAACATCAACGCCGGCACCGCGACCATCACAGCAACCGGTAAGGGCAATTACACGGGCACCGCCAGGGGCACGTTCAGGATCAACGCGGCCAATGCTTCAAAGGCCACGGTCAAGGCCGCGAACCAGACGTACACCGGCTCGGCGCTTAAGCCCGCGGCCACGGTCACGCTCGGCGGCAAAACCCTCAAGCAGGGAACCGACTACACCGTCGCCTACAGCAACAACACCAACGCCGGCACCGCGACCGTCACCGTGACGGGCAAGGGCAACTACACCGGCACCGCCAAGGGCACGTTCAAGATCAACGCGGCCAATGCTTCAAAGGCCACGGTCAAGGCTGCCAGCCAGACCTACACGGGCAGGGCGCTCACGCCGGCGCCCACGGTCACCTTCAACGGCAAGACCCTCAAGCAGGGCACCGACTACACCGTCGCCTACAGCAACAACACCAGCGCCGGCACCGCGACCGTCACCGTGACGGGCAAGGGCAACTACACGAGCACCGCCAAGGGCGCGTTCAAGATCAACGCGGCCAACGCCTCAAAGGCAACGGTCAAAGCCGCCAGCCAGACCTACACGGGCAGGGCGCTCACGCCGGCGCCCACGGTCACCTTCAACGGCAAGACCCTCAAGCAGGGAACCGACTACACCGTCTCGTACGCCAACAACACCAACATCGGCACGGCGACCGTCACCGCAACCTTTAAGGGCAACTACACGGGCACCGCCAGCGCCAAGTTCGCCATCAACGAAAAGTCCGCGCCGACCGTCGCCTACCAGGCACACGTGCAGAACATCGGCTGGCAATCGGCGGTGAGGAACGGCGCCACCGCAGGCACCAGCGGGCGCAGCCTGCGCGTTGAGGCCGTTAAGCTCTGGCTCGAGAACGCCCAATATTCGGGCGGCATCCAGATTCGCGCGCACGTGCAAAACATCGGCTGGCAGAACTGGTCAACCACGGGCGGCACGAGCGGCAAGAGCCTCCGCGTTGAGGCCATGCAGATCCGCCTCACCGGCGAGCTCGCCAACCACTACGACGTGTACTACCGCGTGCACGCGCAGAACTTCGGCTGGATGGGATGGGCCAAAAACGGGGAACAGGCCGGCTCGTCGGGCTACTCCTACCGGCTCGAGGCAATCCAGATCAAGCTCGTAGCCAAAGGCGGCTCTGCGCCGGGCTCAACAGCGAACCGGTTTAGGAGTAGGTAGAGGAGCAACTGCAGCCCCGCGATCGAGTGAAGTTATTGACGAACGACGCACCCTTGTTTCAGGCCTTTGTCAGGCAAAGATGATGAAATAACCCATGCCCTACCGACCGCAGCAATTACTTGGGAACTTGGTAAGCAGCCCCTTCCCAAGTTCCCAAGTAAAGTTCCCAAGTAGCGGCAGACGGCATGCTAAACGCTCAAACTATAGCGACGCTCCGGGCTGTTCTTTGTTCCTATCGCCTCTAGCACGCCTTGATCGAGGAGAGCGTTGATATACTTACGCGCCGTCTTTGGACTGATTCCCGCTGCATTGGCGACCTCAGAAGCCTTTGCACTCCCTCGCTCGGCACAGAATGCAATGATAGCTTCTTCTACATTGGCCTTCGTATAGCCAGAGCCTTCCTCCTCGGTCATCTTCCTGTGGCGCATCAACAACCCGAACTCATCGAGGCTATTCTGGATGATAGGCCTCCCGAGCAGCGCCTCCTTTAGTTCGTGCTCGATCGTGGGGTAGCCGGACCCGCGATTCTCAACAACCTGGCCAGTTCTCCCGTCAAAATCGGTGTAGGGCACATCTTCGAGAATGCGGGCAAGAAACTGGTTCCTCGAAGCCGTCCCTCCCTTTGTTCCGAGCTTGTCAACCGTAAGCGAACCGAACAGACCCCCCGGATTGCAAATCTCGAGACGGTCGGGGTAAAGGTCGACCATGACGGGCGTTCCCATGCCGTCAGGCGAGTAGTCCCGATGCATGAGCGCATTGGCAACGCCCTCGCGAATCGCAGGCAACGGGTAATCTGGGATATCCTCGCGCAGCGCACCTTTGACGATAGCGCCGTGCTTCATGTTCCTCGAGACAGCCTTGACCGTATCAAGCACCATCATGGGAACAGGGCCGTCGATGTTGACCGCATCCGTAAACCTTGCCCCGCTTGCGCCCAGCTCGCCCTTCTTTGGCGTGGGATATCTCGTAAAGACGACGTTAAGCCTCGGGAAAAACTTCTGCGGATATTTACCGAGAGCGAAGATGCCGGCAACGGTAGGACGAAGCGTCCCGTCCCGGTCGCAGGCGACGACACGCCTGTTCGCCAAAAGGTCCTCATCTGACATAACTTCAGAACGACCGAGAGAGGTCGCCCGAACACGAATGAGCCACCTGGAGACCAAATCCCGGTCAAGGTCGGCCATGGTCGCGTCGGGAACGATCTTCGAGTCGTTCTGGGCCGCCCTGTGTTGGTTCTCGATAAAGCGGTCTATCTCGTACTGAGACATCCTGTGATCGCCGTCGCCCGTGCGAATATAGGAACCGTTCATCTGGCCATACTTCTTTAAGAAGCACGGCTTCTCCTTGACAGGAGCCTCGGGAACATTGACGACAACAACGGGGTTTCCCTCAAATGCAAGGGCACGTATGTCCACCGCCTGCGGCGGCATGACGAGCTCTCGGGCGGCCTGCGCACAATGGGCCTGTATCACTTTCACATCAAGGTTGGGAACCGAATGAAAGCCGCCCTTTTCAGCAATTCCGAACACCATGACGCCGCCTGACGTATTGGAGAACGCCGAAATAGTGTCACCAATAGTCTTGGGGATACCGCCCGATGCCGACTTGAGCTCAAACTCCGCAAGGTCGGTGCCCATCATACGCATTCGCTCAACAGCAAAAGCGAGCTCTTCATCAGTCGTGATAAACATCCCGGCTCCTTACTAAGTACCTAGTTAATTTCCCAAGTTCCACAGTAAATTACCTAAGTAACAAGATACTTCCTAAGTATAGCGTGTTCATCACATATATTTCGAGCGACATCAAGGACCTAAAGGTATCCGCCTTACGCCACGGCCAGACAAGCACGATTGTCGGGACGGAGGCGGCGAGACGGATGGGTTCGGCCAGCGTTGTATCACTTCTTTAATTGCGGTGGAAGGGTTCGACCGATACCCAGAAAAGCCCGATGCGTCGGGCTTTTCTTATGCCTATCGGCGTATGTTGAACAGCGTAGTATGACCGACTCAAACTCGAGTGATCATGAGCGCCCGACAACACGGAGCACCTCAGCTCAAAAGGCGTTTAGCGAGATCTCTCGCTCGCTCGGTTCAACAGCCCACGCGCCGCCACCACTCCCCTATCGATCGCCCGTTGGAACCAGATGGCAAATGCAATGCCGAACGCCACGTAGACCCAGGTGAACTCGGCGAGGCCGCTAGGGAACCAGACGTAGTCGAAACGCCATAGATACGACTGCATATCGAAGCTGTTGAACCAAGGCGTGAGCCTGCTGGCAAGCGCGAGCGCGCTCGTAACCAAAAAGATGCCGAGCAGATGATGGCTCATGATGGCGAAGGTGTTCTGCGAGAGCAGCGCGATCGTTCGCGAGCGCCGAGCAATAGGCTCCAACGCACGCCCAAGAAGCAGCAAGCCGAACAGGCCGTCGAGCATAACGGCCACAGACAGAAGACCAGCGTTAAAGTTGAGCCAGCTGATGACCACGGAACAATCGCCCTTGGTCGCAGCATCAATGGCGAGAAAGATCACAATGTATGTGAACACTCCGCAGCGGAGCGGCAAGCGTGCGAACATACTCCCGAGCTTTTCGCGATAGATCCTTCCAAACGCATACCAGCCCAAAAAATGGCCCGTCCTCAATACGAGGCAAAGAATCCCGGGTTTAACCCCGCTACGGCCCAAGCAGAGCGCGATCAACAGGCTCGCGGCAATCAGGCAGAAGTCGAGAGAGCGCCCCCCCCCGATTAAAAAGCCGTCCCAAAAAGGCATAGACAGTCTCGGCAAAGAAGAGCGGGGCAATAAACCACATGGGCAAGTTGTACGAAAGGGCATGCCCGCCCAACAGGGGATCAAGTAGAACGTTATACAGATTAACGGTGCCGCGCGGAACACCGAGCGCATGAAGAACCGCCACGATGGCCGCATAGAGGAGCGTTGCTCCATAGAGCGGAATGCACAACTTGCGAACTCTTGTTTTTGCAAAGCCCAACGGATCGCCCACGGATTTGGCCGCGTTAAAATACCCGGCCGTGAATACGAAAACCACCACCATGGCGCACTGGAGCGGCATCAAAACCCTTGCAGACCCCCAATAGCCGCTACCCTTGATATGAGATTGCGCGATAAGCACGATCGCAACCGCTTGGGCCACGGCGATGTCGTAACGACGGTCTTTTGACATATGCCCTCCTCCCGGCATATGCCACCCTAGCACGTCCGGAGGGAAGACTGCGGCAAATCTCAGTCCAGAACAAAGTCCGCGCGATGGCTGGATCGGCATTTGCGACAATCTTCTCGACGAAAGCGCAAGCACCACATGGCTGCGACCCTTTTCCGAATCGAGCTCGCCTTCAAGCCGGTTTTAGAGAAACCGGCTACGGTGTCCGGAATACGGGGTCCACGTCACCCGCCGCCGTGACAACGCATTATTCAGCGAATGGTTGATGGGGGCCACCCGTCACCTCGACGCACGTTTTTATGAAGTTGGTTCCAAAATCGGTTACCTGGTAGCTCCATCGCCGGCAATCGTATCTTTCCCCCTCTTCAAGGGGATGCCCGTCCTTTGCCGACGAGATCGCCTCGCACGACTCGAATGCCTCAAGCTTCTCTTTAATCCGGTTGGCATAGTATTCATTGCGTTGAAGAATCCCAAGCCGCTCTAGATTGTTGAGATAGACGAGCGCCCGTTCCGGGTGTTCGCAAACACCAACGCAACATTCGTTGTACCCGCTGACTATCGTCCTCCAGCTGTAAGGCACCACTTGATCAGAGGTGATAATACGGAGATCGACGAGCGGGATGGCAATGGATTCATCAGGCTCTTCGGAAACGAGGCTTCCGAGCAACTTAGCCTCGTCGGGGCTGATCTCCTTCAGGATTTGAACGAAACTCGGGTGAACATACTCGGCACTTCTATCGTCCATGGAGGAAAGCAGCAGCTTCGCATACATCTCCCGCAGTTCTTCGCTGTCGTAACTATATGCCAGCTGCTGGATGGCGGGAACGGCCACATACGACGGCGGCTCCACTAGATGCTCCACGGGAATCTCGGAGGCGCGTTCGCCCACAGTCTCAATGGTTCGCTTTATGCTCTCCTCGCCGTTAATAACCCAGCGCTCCCACCCCTGAAACCAAATTCCAATGGTTCGCGGAAGCAGGCTGACCGTGTTCCCTATCGACTTGGCCGAGGGGTGAACAAGATCGTCATAAGCCTTCCCAAGTACAGTTGCGCCCGCCTTTATGATTTCTTGTTCCATACATCCTCCTTTTGTTGGGTCAACAAAAGCACAGATGCGGTCCTGCCACACACAAGCCGTATGCCCAGACCGCTCCGTTTAACCCATAGCCTCGCCCTCAGCCATTGGCACGTCTATCTCGCCAGTCAAATCCTTAATAACCTCGCCCTCCATAGTGAAAATCGAATCAATCTCAGCATTGAGGTCGTCGATGTAGTCCTCAGCCACCTTTTGGTACGTGACGTTCTTTACCGAAGGGTCCTTCACCAGCTTTAGGACCGCCCTCTCCTTAAACTGCTCGTCAAGCAGCCAGGAGAACAGCTTGCGCAGCCCGCTTTGATCCGTTTTCGCGAAGTCGATGTCTAGGCTATCAGCGGCGCCATCGAAATGTAGGACCTCGCTACTCTCCGCATTCATGCGCAGCGTCACCACGATTTCGCGCAGGCCGGAATCCTCATTCAACGCACTGCCATTAGTTGAGTCTTCCATAAACTAGCTCCCTTTCAGTGAATGCGTCCTCCCCGCCCTCCAGTGTGCTCATGCTCACCTGCGTCCAAGACAAGGCTGACGCCTCTCCGGCCAAATCCCTAAGATCATCGCAGAAGGGGTTGCCCGCATACGTGCGGTATACCCCGTTATCGTATGACCGGTAAATCGACTGCCAAGGCAGAGTCCTTACCGCGATGTTCGCGTTGTGGGTAGAAATGACGACGACTTTGCCGGCCTTCGCAAGGCAATTGATGCGCTCGACGATGACGTCGTTGATAAACTCATTGCCCATGCTCGCCTCGGGCTCGTCCAGTATGTAGATAGAAGCGTCGTCATCAAACAGGGCATGGGCAAGCACGATCATCGCCTTCTCGCCACTGGACGGCTCGTAATTCATGTCCGGGCCGCAGGAAACCGACGATGTGACCCCCAAGCAATCCTTGAGCGAGGCAATACCCATGTCAACAGCGCTTTCATTGATTCCCGCGATCTTATGGGAAAGCTCGGCCGAAGGCGTCTTCTCAATGCGCGAAGCATCCCCTATCGCGGTTACAAGAGACTTGAGGGAGGTTGCCTTAACCTTCTCTCTCAAATAAGTGACCTTGGTCGCACGTGACGGGTTGATCAGGTACTTACGATGCTGGACGACATCGCCCTTCTCCCTCAGGCGGCCAAGCCGCACTTCATCTTCGTAAGGCCTGCTCTCGAAAGCCGCGGCAATGGAACCCAGGGCTTTCCTCGCCCTCCTGCAATTCAAGGCGTAAGCAGAGAAACCGGCAGTGGTAGGCCTCGTCGGATTTCCCGTCCGCGCAGTGATGTAGCTCTTCATCTTGCAAATGGTAAACCGCTCTAGCTTAAGGGCGGCGGCATCCTTGAAGGAATCGCGGGCATGCCGCTGCGCTCCGCGGCAGGCCTTTACAACAAGGGCTCGCAGGGAAGCCAGCTCATCTGCAGGGAGGGCGTTCGCGAGAACCGCGTTTCCCATGAATTCGCGCGCGCTATCGATCAAATCGCGGTACTGGTCGACAACATCCCGCATCGCGTCGATGTCCGGCTCAGCTGGAGCCGACGCCGTCGAGAAGCCGAAGCGCTCAGTGTCCTTCTTCTCAGCCCTGTAGGTTTCCCACGCAACATACTTATCAAGCGGAGTCACAGCGGGCTCGGACCACGTTCTAAGGCACTTGAAGCTGCCGCTTTCGTCGTCAATTCCAAGTTTACCGAAATCGTCCTCCATCGGTTTCAACGTAACCATCTGCTTGTATTTATCGTTATTCTTGGAGGCGTAATACGAGGAAATATCCGTCATCCCCCGCGCTTTGAAATGCTCTTCGATTTTCTCAAGGATGGACGTCTTCCCCGTCCCCTTGCCGCCAAAAACGACGTTGACGTCGTTATAGATCGGGAAGGCAATCGCTGCAGTGTCGCTGTACAACGTCATCTCGACTTGTTCGGCGGTCTTCTTGTCGATGATGGTCTTAAGGACCTCCGGCGTTTTCCTCAGCAGAAGAAGGAATTGCCTGAAGTCGTCCACCTCGAGCTTAAGCTCGGGCAAGGTGCACTCGGAATACTTGTTCCAATCCTTGACGTCCGAACCGATCAGGCAGTTGACGCCTTCGGCGTACATGATGCCGGCCCTCTTAAGGTTGGAAGGCTCGAAGAAGAACGGCGTATCCCCTGGAAAGCTGGCTTTCAAAGCCTGGTTGTCGGCATATGGCAATGCTTTGTCTTTAAAAGCCTTCTCCCTAAAAGGACGGTAATGCGACATGATGATGAAGTCGAAGCCTTGTTCAACAAATGCGGGCGCAAGCTTATTCCAATCAAGAATGAAGTCGTCAGGACGGACGCCACGAATCATGTTATCGCAAACGTCGGAGAACTTGTCTGCATGCGCGGGATCGGCAATGACGATAACGTGCCCAACCGACCCGGACTTGCCACGGATATCGAGTTCTATGCCCGGCCAGATATCGATTCCCTTGGCAGAGCCCTCGGCAACGCACTGATTGTACTTCGCGTAGTCGAAAAGGTTATGGTTCGTGATCGCAGCAATGCCAACCTGGCTGTTAGCTAAAGTTTCGGCAAGCGCAGCAGGCTCAATATCGCGCCCATCATCACCGCTCTTCGCCTTAATGGTATGGCAATGCAAATCAATCTTCATGGCTTAGCCCCAATCTCAAAACAACACTGCCAACTTTCCTAATCTTCCGACAATCCCGTATCGCCAAAAGCTAAACAAGCTACCAGCCATGCAAATATTGTCCTATTGTCTTGGCGGATGTTATCGCCAAGACAATAGGACAAGTACCGTAAATCAAAATAGCTTAAGAGGCGCCACGTAGTTGGAGAATCGCTCTGAAAGAGATTCTAAGGACAACCACCCGGCAGTAAGATAGCGGCCAAACGGCAACAAGCGCCAATTAGGCGAGCAGTCCCCTCAGGTACTCCTCGATCCTGATCTCTGCCAGCGAAAGCGCGATGGCCAGGCCAACGCTCAGTGCCAGCAGGACGATAACGGGCATCGTATAGACCGTCGCGCCATTGGCTGCAATGTGAGCATAATGAAGCACCACATAGATGGCCACGTGGTTGAAGAGATAGAACTGGTACGAGGTTTTCGACATATCGGGCAAAAGCCGCTCGGCCACACGGTTAAGCCTCTCAGGGCAACGTACAGGCAGCTCACACGCGAGCTCCGCAAACATCAGATAGGAAACGGCCTCAAGCTGGTACCTCATGGCGTCCATAAAGAGCGCAGTTGAGCAACGGACAACAAGGCTACAGATAAAAGCAGAAACGGCAATAATCCAGGCAAGCCGTATTCTATTTATATACAACCCCTCGCTTTTCAACTCGGCAAGGAGCAGGCCCGCCGAATACGAGACAAGTGAGACGGGGACAGATCGCCAGTATTGGACGTTGTTCGCAACGTCGGTAAGAAGCGCACCAAAAATGAGCTGAGCACATAACAGCGCGACAAAACACTTCTTAACTCCCCATTTTTTCATTGCCGCGCGCACCACAGGAATCAACAACGTAACAAAGATAATGGCGCCTGTATACCACTCGCCAACCTTGCCCCACGAATGTATGTCGAAATATGCTCCTTGATATCCGTCCATTCCGACAATCGTCAGAATAAATGTCCAACCAGAAGCACGTCCAAGATTGCCGACAAGCAGCATGGCCGCATACCCTATTGGCCAAGCAATCCACATGGGCACCAAGAGACGCGCCAGCCGTCGCTTAACCCACTTCAATCCATCAAAGTTTGTGGAAACGACGCTGCGATACGAAAAGAAGCCCGAAAGCATAAAAAACAGCGCAACAGCAAGGTTGCCGCTAAAGAGACCTGTGCCCAGCCCATCCAGAAAAGGCCTTGGATAGTTGGCGTAATTCAAATAGTCAGGCAGAGCGAAGTCGAAGTGGTAAGCAATGACGATAAATGCAGCCAGAACCCTCAAAATGTCATAACGAAGCTTCCTTGGACCGAGGGGGGGGTTGATGTTATGGGTGCAGATTCCAGCTGCCGCTGCGACGAATCTCGCCGCATGCCCCTGACACCAACCGACAGGATAGCTTTATTTGTCATCGGGCATTCCCCCTTATTAACTGCAGCCAGGCGGCTAGCACCGCACGACGCGCCTGAATTTACCAAAGACCTCAGCGCAGTAAGAGCGATTGATCACCAGGTAGACGACATACACAACGCCATAAGCAGCAAAGGCACATGCCCCGTTGTTAACAAACGATGCAATAAAGACGAACATCATCGTAATCACAAGCTCGCCTATGGTAATACCAAGGCAACGGTCAACCGCAAGCCCGCCTGCAAGCACATATTCCGAGATGACACTGCGCAAAACGATGGCAACGACCACCGTTCCGATAATGACCCAAATCGAGCCCAGCACGTAGCCACCTAGCAGAGAACCAACGGCACTAAAGCAAGTGGTAAAGATATTTATTTTGAGCAACATCGCCTCTTCGCGTTCAACCTTAAAGCAGGTCGTGCAGGCAATACTCATTTTGCCGTCGAATACACAGATAGGCAGCAGGTACGCAAAGAAGATGAGGCTGTTCGCATATTGCGGCAGCCACTTGCTCAGCAGCCAAACCCCGGGGAAGTAAAACAGATAGACCGCCGGGAAAACAAGTCCCATGAAGTTACGCACCGCATAGAAGAACTTAGCAACCTCCTCACGGCTCCCCTGCCGAAGTGCCGGGAACAACACCATTGCAGCCTGGGAAACGAACGAGAAGACGAAGTTCACCATCGAAAGCGAGAGCGAGAGCTCGCCGAACGTCTTAATGCCCCAAACGGCATCGATAACGAAGCGAGCGACACCGAGGATAAGCAGGCTCGCGATGTTGGCGACCATCAGCTTAACGCCAATGCGAATGCTGGCCATAGACTCTCGAACCGCATCGCTCGGCGATAGGAAGCCAGCATCTAAAAAGTCACGAGCAAACCAGAGACAGAAGATGAGCTGCAGAGTTCCAGATGCGCAATACGCAACAACAAATCCTGTAAAGCTCTGCACGCGAACAAACAACAGCACAACAAGCGGAACCAGAAAGGCAATCCGTTCCAGAATGGACGAGAACGAAAACAGCTTGGTCTCGTTCATTGACTGAAACACGTAACCCAGATAGCTCGAGGCGTTCTTAACCACCATGTAGTAAACGGTGCAGATAATAACAAAGTTCCTCTGCGGACCAAGATCGACGCCGGCAATAACGATAACGATTGCAACACCAATGACAAGCTGGAACAAAATGCCGAAAAAGAACTGAGAGTTGACGGAACGCTTATCAATTTGAGAACGGCCCTCACCGCCATGAACGAGATAAACGCCATCGTTCAGGCCAAAGTGGAAGAACCCAACATAACCCGCGTAGAACATAAACAGCTGCCAATAACCAAACTCCTCCACGCCAAGAAGCTTGGGCACAAGGAGCGACGTTAGACAGCCGATGAGCATCGTCACGCCCTGCGCAAGAAACGCAACGGCCGTGTTCTGAATTAACGATTTAACGTTCATTAGTCTTGGCTCTTCTTAGTACGACCGACGATACAATTCCTGAGTTCGCGCAGGTCAGTAGTTATAAACAAAACAAGCACGATGAGAATAAAGAGCCAGAAAACTGAGGACATTGCTAAAAAGCGACTGAAAATAAACTCCTCGCGCGCAAAATCAAATGCATACGCAGCGAAATAGCCCGTCATAACGACCATGAAGCAGGCACCTGAGGTTTTAGAATAACGATAGACGCGCGTCATGATGTACGCAGCAGCAAAGCTCAAAATGGTTAAGCCAAGCCAGCCAAAATCAAGGTAATACCTCGCAAACCCCGTAAAGATGTTACTAGTGAAGTTGCCCAACATTATCCAAGCCAAGCTATAGCTCGGATAATCAGCGATAAGGCCCATCTTATAAGGAGCAGCAAATAGATAGTAGAAGCTACGAATTCCCGGAGTTAGCTCCGCTAAAGTTCCCGCTTCAAGGATGAATTGGAGAGAGGGGATACCGCCACCATAATAGAAAGAGATATACTCAAGAAAGCCAAAGCCGGAGTTTCTTCCGACAAGCGTTCCTGAACCCCAAAATGCAACAGCAAGAATTATTCCTGCCGTCGTCCCCGCAATGAGATATTTTACCGTTAAAGCCTTTGCGGAATAACCCCGCCGAAGTGCAAGGATGAACAGCGATACAGCAAACGCGATAACTTGATAGAAGATATCGCCCCTGCCATTAGAGCTAAAGACATAAAGCCAGCATTCAGCAATCAAGGCGATAGAGGCAACGACGCCGACCTTTTTGCGTCCCATGATTTCGCTGGCAAGCAAATACGCGGCAAGATAGGAGATACAAGACGCAACCTTCATGAATTGTCTTGTGATGAAGCTGAAACCGCTCCCGAATTTAATCCCATTGGAAGTATAAATGGATGATGTGGCCCCTCTTACCGCCTTAGCAGCGACGGAATAGGAACTTGCATCGACACCGAGTTCTGACGCGAGTCTATACGTGTCGCTCATGCGAAGAATAATGGCTACGAGCACTAGCAACATAAGGACTATGTATTTCCAGAGAGCTACGTGAGCCGCTTTCGGAAGCATGCCAGACCAGCCCCTACCTGAAAAAGGGGCCCTTTTTCCATGAGCAAGAAAAGACCCGAGCAGCAGGGCAGCGGAACCCACGGCAACAATTAGAAACACCTGAAAGGAAAGGTCCTCGTTGTTCCAGCTGCCTCGTCCTACCATTGCCAATACATCCGATAGCGCCAAGCCCAGCAACATGAGAGAAACGGGAGAAACGATCTCAAACCCATTCAGCGACCACTCGATATACACCCCGCAAATTAGCAGGAAAAGCAAGACTAGATAAAACATCGTCCCTCCGACTATTAGTATCTTCCGAACAACAGCTTAAGCCTAAGCAGCAAAGTCTCCCTCATCGTCGGAGCACTATAGTCCGACCTAAAGGCCCAACCGATACGGCTAAAGATTGAATCCCTGTACTCCGAGAAAGACTTGACCATTTCCCTGTCCTCGGAACTCATATACTGACCAAAACCCTCATATAGCTCCCTAGCTGTTTTAGAAAAATTCCCTTCAGGTTTCTTTTTGAGGTGAGAGACCGAAACGTTTGCGAGGTCAACGCCGGGAACAATTGCGCCCGCCACGTTCTCACCGGAAATCCTCCGCAAAATACGAGCATGTTCTTCATCGATTACAAAGTTCGCACAATATCTGCCAACCAAAGCCAGCCACACATCGTGAATACGAAAGGCCTCTTTAATGCGATAGCTCTGGAAGAGTTCAACCATCGCTCGATTCATCACCATTGTGCAGCCAGAGTAGAAATTCCGCATCAGCGGTAAGGCTTTCTTCTCATGTTTGAGCCCAAGTGCTTGAAGCTCAAGCACGGGATTGTTCAGTTCCGCATCAACATTTTGCAGGTCAGAACAATAGAGCACTGGAATGCCAAAGGGGTCAACCCTCTTCGCATCGTGCTTTGCCTCTTCCAGTTCAATCTCCTTGCAGGCTACAGCCAATTTGTCTCCCAACCAAACATCGTCTTGGTCAGAGAACGCCACACAGTCATACTTGTCAGGATCAACACCGTAAACCATGTTCAAAAAGTTCATACCGACGCCTGCGTTAGATTCATTACATTTAGAGACAACTCGCCCGTCTGCTTGCGCATATTCTTGCGCGAGCTGAAATGAGCCATCAGTCGAACAATCATCAACGATAAGCAGATTGACCTCAACGCCTTCCTGCTTAAGAACCGAATCAATCTGTTCGCTCAAATAGCGCTCGCCATTGTATGTAGCCATAAGTACGAGTACACGAGGCTGGCGAACGCCATCATTCTGCCACTGGTTATCCATGGATAAAAATCCCCTTGCGAATACGTCGCCATCAAAGTCTAGCGAGAAAAGAGCGTTCTGATGCGAATCCCAACACTAATAAACAATGCCAGGGCCGAATAATGCCGCGTCATGAGCAGGGTGAACATGATTCTGTCTACACTCCCGCTAGGACGAGATTGGATGCCGTCAGAATAGGGCAAAAGCAGGCTCCTAATCCGCCGATATACTATATCCCGCTCAACCTTTTCAAAACCAGAAACAGTTGGCTGCTTCAGACACGACTTCACTCGAGAGAAGAGCTTGTCCATGATGACACACGAATTATTGGCATCGATACCATAGTCGACAATCATTTGCTGCTCCATCTTCAGAAGCTCGCGAATCGCCACGAAGCTGCTTTCGACTATCGTCAAAGAGGAGCTATGGTTCGCCCGTTGTTTCCAGACATAAAGTAGGTTCGGGGAGAACACAATACGATTTGCAGCGCCAATCACGAGGTTGTTGAAGTAACAATCCTCTCCCCCCGCCTTGAATTCCTCAGGAAAGGTGATGTTGTGCTCTCGCAACATGTCGAGACGGTACATTCCCGCCCAAACACCATCCGTTCCATACCAGTTCTTTAGCCAATCTCTACGAATGGCATCCCCTTCGACAACATACTCGTGGGAAGGAACGGCATCAGTTATTCGATCAATCTCGCCCTTGTCGTCATAGAGCTCCAGCCTGCGCCCAAACCGCACGCAGTCAGCATCGTATTTAACAGCGAGATTAAGATTATCCTGGATAAAACCAGGAAGAACCTCATCGTCGTTGTCAGCAAAAGTCACGTACTTGCCCCGCGCGATACGCATTGCATCGTTACGAGCGGCGCACATCCCACCATTTTCCTTGTGCAAAACAACCACACGCTCGTCTTCCAAGGCAATATCATCACATATGGAGCCAGATTCATCCGAGGAACCGTCGTCAACCAGGATTAGCTCAAAATTATTAGTCTTGTCCGCAAGAATGCTCCCAATCGAGTCATGCAAATATTCGGCTGAATTGTATACAGGCACAATCACCGACACTTGAGTATTATCGACACTATTCATCGCGGCACTCCATGCACTCGATAGCCTGCCGAGCAGCTTCCTCAAGTGAGAATGAGGACCTAAAGCCAAGATCCACTAATTTGTCGCAGCATAAAGCCGAACAGGACATAGGGCTGTAGCCAGCAGCTTCCTGCTCAGTCGGGTAGTCGCGGACAATCTTTACGCCGCCCGCCTCAGCTAGAGTCTCAGCAAGCTCGCGAATAGTACAGGCAAAGCCAGGAGCACCAACATTATAAGCCTCACCCGAAACACCATTGAAGCAGATGGCCAGCAGGGCCCCGGCACAGTCCGTTGAATACACGTAAGATCGCAGCTGCGAGCCCGGGCTCTTCATAACGATGTCCTGCCCGGCAGCCGCCTCACGAGCGAACTGTGCGTGCGCACGGGAATCAGACTCCGTGCAGGTAGGGCCCCACACGTGCCCCGGGCGCGCGATAACGGAGTCCACCCCGTACTCGCTCAGGTACGAGACGCAAAGCGTCTCACAGGCACGCTTGGAGGCCGGATAGCAGGAACGCGGCGAAATCGGGTCCACCGGGAACTGGTCGTCCTCGCGGTAGGGCTCCATTCCCTCGCGCGGCCCGTACACCTCGCTTGACGATACGTAGACCACGCGCTTGGCGCCGCAACCGTGAGCGTAGCGCAGGATGGCGTCGGTGCCCGTCACGTTGCCCACCAGCGTCTCCACCGGCTGCTCAGCATAGGCCTTGGGGTGCGCGTTACTCGCGCAGTGGAAGATGTAGTCGGCCTTGAAACCGAAGTCGAGGGGTTTGGAGTTGTCGTGCGCGGCAAAGCGCCAGGCACCCTCGCCCCAGTACCCGAAGCGCGATCGCAGCCGTTCCTCATTTCTGCCCGCCAAAACAAGCTCGCAGCCAAGGCCAATCTCACGGTTGGCCTGCAGCAACACGTCGGCTAACGCAGAGCCCACCAAGCCGGAGGCGCCGGTAATCATCACGGTCTTGCCCGAAAGCCCCGTTATGTTCGGCTCATCCGCCGCCGCGCGGCCCAGCCCCGCCAAGTACCCTTCCGTGTACCTCATCTCTGCCTTTCCCGCTCCACGAGTGCCCTGAATATCTGCAGGTCGCTCGGCGTCGTTATCTTAAAGTTCATCTCGTCGCCGGGCGTCAGGTGCACGGCCATACCGTAGAGCACCATCAGCTCGGGCAGGGCTGCCGAGTCCACGCCGTCCTCGTTCGCCCTCTTGTGCAGCGCCAGCAGCTCGCCCAGCCTCATCACGTGCGGCGTCTGCGTCCTAGCAAGGCACTCGCGCCGGATGGTCTCGTGCGAGGTCGCCTCGTCTCCCGCGTCCCTCCTGGCAATCACCTCAGTGCAGGGAATCGCCGTAACGGCCGATCCCTCCCGCTGCGCCACAGCCAGGGCGTTGGAGATGATGTCCTGCGAGACCAGCGCGCGGTTTCCGTCGTGGATGAGCACGAAGTCGTCGTCCTGCGCAACATCCCTCACCTCCGCCAGTGCGTTGGCGATGGACTCTTGGTTCGTGCGGCCGCCCGCAACGATGCCCCGGAGCTTGTCGATGCCGTAGGCCTTCGCGTAGGTCTCGACGACCTGCTCCCACCCGGAAAGGCACGATATGACGATCCCCGTGACGCTGGGGTGGCGCTGGAACGCCTCCATCGTGTAGGCAATGACCGGCTTGTTCTCAACGTGGATGAACTGCTTGGGGATGTCGGACCCCACCCGCGAGCCCACGCCGCCGGCCGTAAGGATCACCCAAATGCTCATGCTGCCCTCCTTTCAATCAGCGGAAGAGAAGCGGCAACGTCCTGGCATCCCTCTGCCAAACCAGCATGAAACGGGTTCTCCTGGAACGCCTCAAGCGTGTACACGATGACGGGCTTGTCGCCCACGTTGATGAACTGCATGGGGATCTTCTGCCCCATCCGCGAGCCCACCCCGCTCGCGATGATGATTGCTACGTTCACTAACCGACCCTCCACGCTTTCATCTCATGCGTTATACGCTTCTCTACCGGAGGAAGTTGCATGTATTCGCCATAAATTCCATGCAAATACTCGTCCCAACATCCGATAGCCGGAAACTCATGACCTTCAAAATCCAATCCGGCCATATCGTCCCAACCAGCAATCGAATAGCGCTCGCCATACCCATACAGGCCCCAAGCAACGCAGCCAGCCCAGGAAGTTTCATTGAAACGAACCCTTTTTCCAAGGGAATCAAGCCGCTTCGCCGAACGCGAAAGCGTACCCGCAGCGTTCGCAAGAGGGACAAGCACTGGTTTAAGTAGCCGCTTAAGTCCCGTTTTAGCCCGAGAGGGATCAGCCCTGCAGAACATAATTAGTTTTTGAAGCCTTGAGGCCTCGCGATAGATGCCGTCGATCTCATGGGAAGAATCCGGCAGCCCATCAATGGGAAGGATATCCAGCCAAAGCGAGCCAATGCCACCTTCATAGTGAGCATCTACAGCAATGCTCTGGTTAAGCAACTTTATAAAAACCGGATAATCCCAATCGCCCGAAAAGGGGGTTATCGAAAGACCGCTCGGTAAACGGCCATCTTTGCCCAGGGCGATAAACCTCTCGTAATCAGGTCGCGGCATCGTCAAATCAATATCATCGTCCCACGGGATGAAGCCCTTGTGGCGCACGGCCCCGAGCAGCGTCCCGCCCGCAAGCGAGTACCGGAGGCCCTCGCGCCGGCAGAAGGCGTCGAACTCGACCAGCATGGCAAGTTCCTCCGCCTGTATTTCTTGATGAGTAAGGTAATTAGGCATGTGCACCCCCAAGGATGTCCGCCACCTGGCGGGTAGTGTCGTCCGCATCGAACCCCGCTTCGCGCACAAGTGTGGCGTAAGCGGCCCTGTCGCCCTCCATATGGGCCATCTCGACGGCCTTCTCGGCCCAGGCCTTCTCCCCCGCCGAAAGGGGCATAAGGACCTCGGCGTCGGTCACGTGGGCCTCGGGCGGCAACGCCTCGGAGCACACGATCGCGCATCGTGCGCATTGAGACTCAATGCACACGATCGCGAGGCCCTCGAACAACGATGGCATGAGAAAGCAGTCCAGCGCCGAATAGACCGGGGCGGGATCCGGGAGGTAGCCCGGCATAATCACCCTGTCCTCGAGACCCAGCTCACGGACCAGAGCCTCCACCTGCGGACGCAGGTCTCCGTCACCCGCCATGAGGTAGTAGGCAGAAGGCTCCAGCTTCAGGATTTCCGCAAAGGTGCGAATCTGGAAGAGCGGGTTCTTTGCCTCGGCAAGGCGCCCGACGCTGCCGAACAGCGGGGCATCCTGGGGAATGCCAAAGCGGTCTCGCAGCTCCGCACGATCCTCAGGACTGAATGCAAAGCGCTTAGTATCGATGCCGTTGTTCACTACGGTGAAGGGCCGGCTACCGAAGAGGTAGCGACCGGCATCGGCAGAACAAGCTAGGCGTTCAGTTGCGCTCCCGCCCAGCGCGGCCCTACCAAAGCTATGCATAACAGCCTTAGCAGCCGCCCGGCCCGAACCAAAAGCGGAGTTGTGCGAATGCACCACGCGCACGGGAACGCCCTTACGCTTGGCAACGTCGGTGTAGAGAAAACCCATGCCATTCATGGTGTTCACATAGACGGCATCAGGGCTGAGCCGATCAATCAGCTCGCCAAAGCCGGCAGAGCCCTCCTTGAGCCGCCTGACCTGACCGGGCTTGTGGTCAGGAAACACCGTGTAGCGGTCGATTCCGAGCGAAGCAAGCTCATCGTCCATAGCAAGGTTCCAGTCCCAGCAGCTAAACACGGTAAAGGCAAAGCCCTTGCCCTGGCAGCGACGGAAAAGAGCCATGAGGAAGGTCTCGATGCCACCCTGTCCCCACGCCTCCGAATAGCATATGACGCGCTTGCCCTGCACCCCGTCCAGGGGAGCCGGCACCCTTGTGACCAATGCCATCTAGAAACTCTTTCCCTATTAATTACCGAGGGAATCCAAAGCGAAGTCGTAAACGGAAACCCCGTTCACGCCCTTCGCCCTCGCCTCGGAATATGACAGAACCATAGCCATAAGAAATCCTACGCTCCGAAGCTAGCTGGCAACATGATTAGCGCCATCAAATGAAGGCGATTTAAAAAGATAACCATGCTTTGCGAAATAATGCGCCAAGCCCTTTATGTGCTCGGAATTCGTCTTGGAGATCAGCTTCTTGTGAGAAAGCCGCTGATACTCGTGGATAATCCGGGCACCATGGCAGCGGACAACGCGAAGACCCGCCTTGTGACAGCGCAGGCACCAGTCAACGTCCTCGGGAGCGTAGAAGATTTTCTCGTCAAGCAAGCCGACCGTCTTTAAAGCCGAATACGGCATAAACCAACATGCAGAAAGAAGGTAGCCGACATCTTGGATACCGCCAACGATTGGCGTAGGCGGAATCTCTGACTCCGCAGCCTTCTTGGCGACATCGCCAAAGGGACACGCCTTGCCCAGCTTGATGCCGAGTGTGGGGAGAGCGCGGCCCGAAAGCTGCACCTCACCGGACGAACTGGCCATCGTTGGACCGGCTACTCCGATTGACTCGTCAGTAAGGGCATCCGCAAGCTTGATGAACGCCTCCTGGTTGACAACGGTATCCGAGTCAAGAATACAAACGTAGTCGGTATCCGCGTCAATCAGCTTGAGGGCATTGTTCCGCGATACGGTAGTACCGAGGTTCTTGCTCTCGGTTAACACGTGAAGAGCCGCATTGGAAGCCGCGAGATCGGCAAGAATCTCCGATGTCGAATCGATGGATCCGTTGTCAACAACCCAGACGCCCAGCTTTCCCGGGCGAAGGGCCAAGACGGAATCAAGACACTTCTTAATGTAGGCCTCGGAATTCCAAGCAAGAATAACGAAAGCGACCTTAGCGTTCTCAAATGCCGGGCGGGTCATAGGCTACCGTCCCTTCGCCATGGCTTTGAACGTGCGCGCGAAGATGCGCAGGTCCAGGGGCAGGCTCGCGTGGCGGGCGTAGAAGACCTCGAGGGCCTGGCGGTCGCCGGACTCCCAGGTGGCCTCGTTGCGGGCGCAGACCTGCCACCAGCCGGTGATGCCGGGCTTGATGGAGAGCACGAGGTCGCGAGCGGTGCCGTACTCGTAGGTCTCCTCCTCGGTCACGGGCCTGGGGCCGATGACGGAGAGCTCGCCCTTGAGCACGTTGAGGAACTGCGGCAGCTCATCGAGGCTCGTCTTGCGCAGGAACCGCCCCACGTGCGTGACGCGGGGGTCGTCGTCGACCTTCTGCTCGCGGATCCATTGCTGCATTTGCTCGGGACTCAGATAGCGCTCCGGATGGGAGTGGGCGTCCGGGTACATGCTGCGGAACTTGTACATGTAGAGAGGCTTACCGTTCTGGCCCACGCGCTTTTGGGTGAAGATGGGCGAGGCGCCGGGGCTGTCGATGACTATGGCCGCGCAGATGATAGCGCCGGGCACCAGGCACAGCGCCGTGGCCACGGCAGAGAAGCACAGATCGAACGCACGCTTGACGGCGTGGTAGGTGGTGCCGCCGGGCGCCGGCGAGGGCACAGTATCGTCTGCCGGGGGCACAACGTAGCTACCACGGGTAACGACGGTCTTGCCATGGGCAAGTGCGGGGACTGCGGCGTTGGCTTTGGAGGCAGGGCGCTGCTGGGACGCTACGGGAGCGGCCGGCTGGGGAGCGGGCTCCGGTTGGGCGGACGCTCCAGCGGTGGCGGTAACGCACTCGGTGGCGTTGGCTGGCTGCGGCTCAACGGCAACATCGGCCTGCACACACGGCATAAACCCAGGCTCGGCGCACACTGCATCGGCCGAAACGGCCGCAGCGGGAGCCCCCGTGCCAATATTTTTAAAGCTCTCGCTTGCCAATGTTCCCCGACCAGCCTGCAATCGCCGATTTACTTTCAATAACAAAAGTTACCGCGCACATCCGAGCTGCACAGCGAGCCCGCAGCGCACAAGTAACGGCAATATGCTACCACGCCTGCCGAGGAACGCCCCCCCCGCAACATTACGCATCAAACGCCCTACATATAGGGCGGGCAGCAACGCGATACGACATGGGTCCCGCATTTCGGGAGCCGCAGCCCTCGAGTTGAACGCAGCCGCCGACCAGCTAAACACAAAATGACATGTAAAGCGGCAGATATTCCCTGTTGCCGCAAGTGGATAGTTGCTTAGGGTGCAGTACGATCTCTTTTCCGAGCCGCTTGGCATACTTTTTCGCAAAGTCGTCTAGCGAGACAGTCGAATAGCTTTTCGAAGACTTAACCTCGATGGGCGTTACGCGTGGCTTGCCCGCCGCATCGGAGAAGCCCCTCGTTAGCAGAAAGTCGATTTCGCGTCTTCTGGGACGCGAGCCCTCGGTCTGCGACGGCTGATCCCAGGCGTAATAGAAAAGCGAATGACCGAGCGATCTCAGCTGCTGAGCAACGATATTCTCGGCAAGCATGCCCTTGTTGATGGACACGCGGCCAAATTGAATATCCTTGTGCACGTTTACCAAGTCGGGTCCGTCATCAAACGCCAGGCTAACCAAAAGCCCCGTGTCGGCCATATAGCACTTGAGTGACGACGAATCCTCGTGAAGCCGGTATCTCACGCTCGGATCGTTGCAGAGGTTGCACCTGTTAACGAGCCTCGCGTCTTCGAGCCAGATGAGCGCGGACTCAAACCGCTCAAAGCGCTCGCCCTCGCCGATCGCCCTGAATTTAAAACGCTTGTTGTCCGCACTGAGCTGACCGGGCACATCGTCGTACATCGCACGGGCTCGGCGTGCATCGGAGCCACCGAACTTAGCGATATCCTCACGGTAGAGCGCGATGATCTGTCTCTTTACCTTGTCGCACCGACGAAAGTCGCCGTCTTCGATAAAGGCACTCACCGCTTGTGGCATGCCGCCCACGACCATGTACTCGTTAAACAGCCTCATACAGGTCTTGTGCACGGCATCCGGTAGTGGCTCCAGGGCTTCGCGGCAACGACGAATCTCGTCTGCGTAGATGTCCTTGCCGCAAGCCCACAGGTACTCTTCGAAATCGAGCGGCTCTAGGGCAATCCGCTCTTCTTCCGAGGGAATCACGATGCTCTCAACGTTTTTCTTGATCGATATCAACGAGCCGGTTTCGATGTAGTCGAACCTGCCGTCTTCCACCAAGTGCTTGATGTATTCACGCGCCACGGGAAGACGCTGCACCTCATCGAAAATAACGACCGAGCGGCGCGGCTTGAGCATCTTGCCAAAATTCAGCTGCAGCATGCGCAGGAACACGTCGATGTCACCGCGTTGCTCGTTAAATAGCTTGACCGTGTCGCTACCGATGCTCGAAAAGTCTATATACAGGTAATCGTCGTATTCGCGAGAAGCAAACTCTTTGACGAGCGTTGTTTTGCCAACACGGCGAGCGCCCTCGATAAGAACGGCGGTTTTGCCGGCTGATTCGCTCTTCCATGCGAGCAGTTTTTCATATGCCTTGCGCTTGAACATAAAGTTCTCCTTAGCACCATGGTTTACCAGCGTGATTACAAAGATAGTGACCATCTATATAGCCAGATTGTACAAAAATACCGACCTTTGAAGTAGCTCAGATGTACAAGAATACCGACCTTTCAATGGCTCTATCTGTACAAAAATACCGACTCTTTGCGAAGGAATGGGACATGGGCCATAGGGCCGGAATCCCCGATAGCGGCAGAGGCCAAGCGTCTAACTTCGCAGCGACTTAGCAGCTTCGCCACTTAACTTCGCAGCTTAACTGACCGGCTGCGAAGCTCTGTTAAGTTAAGCTGCGAAGCTGTTAAGTTGGCCTGCCATCCGCCCTCGCCACCTGCCCCTCTCCGTTTAGTTTGTGGGGTTGGAGGCGGCACCTGTAGAGCTGGCTAATATGTTGTCTATCCGTACGAATTGCCCGGGTGCCGCCCGGGCAAACAAAACCGCAGCTCACATTTGCGATGCACACCGGAGGTTTCCGTGCCAGAGAACAACTACTCCACCAGCGGCAGGCATTTTAAATCGTCGCCGCAGCAGGGCGGCGCCAACGCGGCCGCACCGAGCGCCGGTCGCCGCTTTGCGCAGACCGACTCGCGCGCGGCCTCTCCCGCGTCAGGCGCCCACGCATCTGCCGCGGCAACCGCCGCGGCACCGAGCGCTCACTTTGCCGCGGCGCAGACCGTGGCGGGCACCGCGCAGGGCTCCGGCTACCAGGCGAGCTCGTACAGTTCCGCCTCCGAGAACACGAGCTCGCGCTTTGGTCGCAAGAGCAGCCGCGCAAACAGCGACGCTGGCAATGGCGGCTCGGGCTCGGGCTACGGCGCAGGCGGCAACGGGTTCGACGACCTGCCCGAAAAGAAAATCAACGGCAAAAAGATCGCACTCGTGGTGCTCGTCGTGGTGCTCGTGCTCGGCGTTGCCGGATCGGCCCTCGGCCTCTCGCTCTACGGCGACGCCAAGAGCATCATGGCCGACTCGTCCACGCTCATCTCTGACGCTAAGTCGATGAAGGACGACATCAAGAACTTCGATACCGATTCGCTCAACACCAAGGCCATCACGCTCGCCGCCAAAACCAAAAAGATGAAAGAGAAAACGAGCGGCCTCAACTGGCAGATCGCATCGTGCATCCCCATCATCGGCGACGACATCCGCGCCGCCCGCGGCCTGGTGAGCGAGGCCGATAACCTCATGCAGAATGCCATGGTGCCCGCCGCCGCCAAGCTCGCCGACCTCAAGCCCGACAAGCTGCTCGTCGATGGCGCCGTCAACGTTCAGAGCCTGCAGGACATCCTTACCACGCTCAAGAGCGTAACCCCCACCATCCGCGAGAGCACCGAGGCCATCGACGCGCTGCCCACGCCGCACATCGGCAAACTCAAAGACGCCGTGAACAAGGTCAAAGATCCGCTCGACTCCGCCTCGCCCTACCTCGACGAGATCGACGTTATGGCCGACGAGCTGCCTCGCATGCTCGGAGCCAACGGCGAGACCAAGAGCTACCTGCTCGTGGCCCAGAACAACGCCGAGCTGCGCTCGTGTGGCGGCCTGCCGGGCTCGCTCGGCATCATGACCGTCACTGACGGCAAGATCGAGATGGGCGACTTTACCGCCACGGCCGACCTCAAGTGGTACGACACCACGGGCTTTGGCGTGACGGACGAGGAGATCGCGATCTTTGGCGATCGCGTGAGCACCAAGTGCAACGACTCCAACTTCATCCCCGACTGGTCGCGCGCGGCTCAATTCATCAAAGCGATCTACAAGGACCAGGTAGGCGGCCCCGATGTAAACGGTGTTGTGGGCGTTGACCCCGTGTTCCTGCAGACCCTGCTCGGCCTCACCGGCGGCATCGAGAGCGCCGGCGTGAGCGTGAACGGCTCCAACGCGGCCAAGCTCCTCATGCACGACTCGTACCAGACCATGGACGTGAGCACCACCGACGCGTTCTTTGCGGGCGTGGCCGGCAGCGCGTTCAAGCACATCATGGGCAACCTCGGCAGCGCCGGCATGGGCGACCTGGTTAAGGCCGTTAAGTCGAGCATCGAGCAGGGCCACTTTATGGCCTACATGGTCGACGAGACGCAGCAGGGACTTATGGAAGACCTCGGCATGGCCTGGAACATTAAGAGCGACGAAACCGAGCCCGAGCTCGGCGTGTTCCCCACCGACGACACCGCCTCTAAGATCAGCTGGTATTTCTCGGACAAGACGAACGTGGGCGAGGGCACCAAGAACGCCGACGGCACCACCACCTACCACGTGACCACCACCATGACCAACCACCTGAGCAAGACCGAGGCGGCCGGCCTGGTGAAGTACGTGTACGGCTACAACCCGCTCAAGCAGAATCGCACCGACATGATCATGCCCGTGTACCTGGTTGCGCCGGCGGGCGGCAAGATCGAGAACCTGCAGGTCTCGGGCGGTGACAACTCGCTCACCGGGTTTACCGACACCACCTACAACGGCCGCCAGATCATGTTCGGTACCGTGCGTTTGGGCGGCGAGGAAACCATGACCTACACCTACGACGTTACCGTATCGGCCAAGGCCAAAAAGACCCTCGCCGTGCGCACCACCCCCACCGCGCAGACCGCCGCCGGCTGGGACACCGACCCGCAGGTCAAAGGCGAAAAGCTCGAGTAGCAAGCGAGCACGCAAGCTCTAACGCAAAAAGCGGCGATGCCCATGAGTTGGCATCGCCGCTTTTTGTATTTGCCGGCAGGGCGCGTTTGCTATCGGAACCGCATCACCAACCCTGGCTTTGCCGGCACGTGTTCGACGAGCAGAAACGACCCGCTCTCGGGAGCCAGCCCGCCCTCCGATAAAAGCAAGGCAGGCCTAGGCTAAAACTCACCGCCAAACCCAGCCGGGCACGGGACGCCCCGGCGATCCAACCGCACCAACCTTACGCGTAATACCGCTGGTTACGGCTCCTCGGTGTATCGGGTTTCTCCAAATGCAAAACACCGCTCTCTACCAAGGGAGTCACGTACTTGCGCATGGCATAGGGCTGCTGAACGCCAAGATGTTCGGCGATCTCGCGACGAGAGCGAGGCACGGCGCAAAATGCAACGAGTTCAGCACGCGCTGAATCGGCTTCCGGCTCCTCCGCAGGCACACGCTCCGCTTGCCTCGAGTGCAGCGTGACCCTGAATTCACCGCGTACGTTCTCAAACTCCGGCTCGGGCAAGCCTGCCTCGCGCATGAGCCGGCGCACCGTCGGAATGCCCGAATAGCGGTTCTCGGTCTCGTGCAGCGTTTCCATTGCCGTTGCGATCACGGGATTCCTCGTATCGGGCTGAACCTTGCCGAGCGTATCAACCGTCAGGCGTCCATAAAGACCGCCGGGATTCGTAACCACAAGGCGATCGGAGAAGAGCTCAACCTGCACCGGCATCCCCTGCGTATGCACGCTGTAGTCGCGGTGGATCAACGCGTTCAAAACGATCTCGCGCACGGCCTCGAGCGGGAACTGGTCGCGATCGGTTCTCGCGCCCGTCTGGGGATCGATAATCGTTGCAGTCCGCATGTTGCGCCGCACGAACGCAAGGGCACCGTGCAGCTGCTCGTCGAGCGTGCCCTCAATACGATCGTTGTCGACAAAACGGACCCCCTCATCGAAAGGCTCCGCCGAGCCGCCCTCACGCGGAACCGTCGCAACAATCGCAAGTTGCGGAAAGTACGCCTGCGGGTACAGGGCGAACAGCATGACCCCCGCAAGCGTCGCCGTGCCCCCGCGCTCCACGCTCAAAAGCTCCAAGATTTCTTGGTCGCCGAGCTTGGCCAGATTCGGTTTACTCGAGCGCAGGGCAAGCAGATAGCGGGCGAGTTTTTGCTCAGAGAGATTGTCCGCCGGCGCGCGCTCAACGAGCTGCAGCTCGTCTTGGTACTTTTTTCTAAACGCCGTAAAGCTATAGACCTCGTACTCCGACATCGGCGAATCGCTGTCGCCCACGCGCACATACGAGCCCTTAAGGCGGCCCTTGCCCGAGTAGAAACAGGGGCGCTCGGCAACATCGAGCGCAGGGACCTCGGCCGAAACAACCCATTTTCCCTCGACCTCGACCGAAGTGAACACGGCCCGAACCTTCGGCTCCATCTGCTCGCACTGCTCGGCCACATGCTTTTGAAGATCCTGAACGTCGTAGACGCCCACCGGCTCAAACGAGCTGTTCTCGTCCACGCCAAAAACGATCACGCCGCCTTCATCTTGGTTGGCAAAGGCCGAGAGCGTATCGTACAGGCGCTTAGGGCAACCTTGATGCGCCGCCTTGAGTTCCAATGTCTGGGATTCTGCTTTTGAGATACGTATCGACGACACCAGGTCGGCAAGTTCTTCGGGCAACAATGTGACTCACCCACATTCGCACTTTCGCATTATCAGTCACATTAATGTACCGCAATTCACATTAATTCGCATTCCAAGTCACATTAACGGCCTGGATTCACATTAACGATTCGCACTTTCGCATTATTAGTCACATTATTGGCGCTCGAGTTACATTAAGAGTCACACTTTCGCGTTATCGAGTCACATTATTGAGGCGGGATTCGCATTATTG
>CAVCLY010000001.1:0-100378 GCA_963603165.1 Faecalibacterium prausnitzii | reverse complement strand
GCCGCAGTCCGCAACGCAAAAGCGGCGATGCCCGGGAGTTGGCATCGCCGCTTTTTGTATTTGTTGCAGGGCGTACGTGTTATCGGAGCCGCGCCCCGGCTTGGTATATGCAAGACGGCCGAAGCCGACGCTCACGGGACCCGCCCCGCTCTCGGCGCAGCCGGCCCCGCTCTCGCCCCTACTCCTCGGGCAGAATATGGAACCCGAGGGTGGCGATGTCTTTGGCAAAGCCGCGCACCGTGTCGAGCGAGTACTCGTAGAGGTCCTTGCCCACGTTCTTGCGCTTGGCCAGGATCCCGTTGGGCACGGTGATGATCTGGCAGCCGATCTTCTCGGCCTGGTAGATATTCAGCAGCTCGCGCGTGCTCGCCCAGAGCACCTCGGCCGCAGGCTTGGCGGCCGCCTTTTTAACGGACTCTTCCATGAACGGCAGCGGGTCTACGCCCGTGTCGGCAATGCGGCCGGCAAAGATCGAGATGATGCTCGGCGTGGTGGCGCTCACGGCGTCGACCACCTCATCGACCTGCGCGGGAGTGAAGATCGTGGTGATGTTGATCTTGATGCCCTCGGCCGAGAGCTTGCGCACGAGCTCGGCGGTCGATTCGCCCTTGGTGGTCACGCACGGGATTTTTACGTACACGTTATCGGCCCACGAGGCGATCTCGCGCGCCTCGGCCTCCATTCCGGCAAAGTCGTCGGCAAAGACCTCGAACGACACGCTCACGTCCTTGATGTTGGCGAGCACCTCGTGCGCGAACGCGCGGTAGTCGGTGACGCCGCCGGCCTTCATGAGCGAGGGATTGGTGGTAAAGCCGTCAACGTCGCCGTGCATGTCGAGCATGCCCTGCAGGTTGGCGCCGTCGGCAAAGACCTTGATTGCCATTGCTTGTCCTTTCTTGGCTCGCGCGCCGGGCGGCGGGCCGCGTCTGAATCCGAAAAGCCGGATGCTAGTGACCGATTGTTCTTGCGGAGTCTGAGAGGCGAGGTCAAGGCCGGGGTCTGGCCGGTTTGCAAAGCCGAAGCAGAGCCGCGGTCAGGCCGAGCCCGAGCGGCTAAGGCAAAGCCGCGGAGCCGATCCGAAGTCGAAAAGCCAACGGATCGAAGCGCGACCTTACTCGTCTCTTAAACGTCCGTATATTCGTATAATACTCCGTGAGCTGACGTTATCCTCGACAATCTTCTTCTACGTGCAATTGCGAACGGTGAGCGGTCGACTTTACGCGTCGAGCTCGATCTCGAGATGATAGAGATCGCCGCGAAAGTACGTCTCAACGCACTCGCGCGGCTTGTTCTTCGCGTCATACGAGATGCGCTTGATAAAGAGCAGCGCGTCGCCGGGCTCAATGCCCAAGAGCTCGGCCTGCTCAGCCGTGGCCACGCGGCTGAAGATCTTCTGCTCGGCACGCGCCCAGCTGATGCCGCACGCGTTGTACACGTATGCGCGGAGCGACTCTTTTGAGAAGTCGTGCTCGAGGATATGGGGCACATAGCCGTCCTCGTAATAGAGGGTCTCGAGGTAGAACGGGGTCTCGCCCGAGCAGCGCACGCGGCGCAGGCGATAGGCGGGGGTGCCCGGCGCGAGCGCCAGGTCGGCCGCCGGCCCCTCGGGCAGCGGCACCACCGAGGCATCGAGCAGGCGCTTTTGCGGCACCAGGTTATCGGCGAGGCTCTTCTTCATGTAGCTCGTCACGCGCTGGAGCGAGTTGGATGGGATGTTCGAGATAACCTCGGACCCCTTGCCGCGCCGCTTGGTGATGAGCCCGTTGTTAGAAAGCATCTCCATGGCCTTGCGTGCCGTGGCGCGCGAAACGCCGTACTCGCGCATGAGCTCGCTCTCGGAGGGAATCAGGTCGCCCACAGCGTACACGCCGCCGATAATATCCTGAAACAAAATGTCGTAGAGCTGCGAGTAAAGCTGCTCCCTGCCGCTAAAGTCGAGCGCAACATGGTCGGCCATATCGCTGCCCTCCCACCTAAAAAGAGACTTACCTAACAACAGAATGTTCTGACAACCACCACTATACGTTTGGCGAGGAGCGAATAGTGCGTTAAAAATCCCTTTAACCTAAATTAACAGGCCTTTTAACATTTGTTGTTTCATGCGCACGAAACAACTTGCATACGTTTGCCGCGCGCCTCCCTAACGTTTGTGCATTTATGCCAGAACACCTTACGCGCCCGTTCGTCACCGCTTTATCGATAGGGGGTCACCCAAGGATTTCTCTCTAATGAATGACCCCCCCCCCTGAATATTTGACGCAATTGCGTTCATGCAGGGGCAGACACCGATGGATGCACTGTCAAATCAGAACTTCAAAAGTCAAACACTAGACAACGCATCCGCCAGAAGCGGCCTCAGTCGAATCAGCGCTAACCAAAGAGCTTTTGCGGGCTCGCGCTGCAACCGATGCGATCGGCGCCGGCCGCCACGAACGCAGCCAGGTCATCGCGCGTGCGAATGCCGCCTGCAGCCTTGACCTTAACGCGTCCGCCAAGCACGCGAGCAAAGAGCGCCACGTCCTCGATCTGCGCGCCAGCCGTGCCAAAGCCCGTGCTTGTCTTGATGTAGTCCGCGCCGGCCCGCTCAACACAACCGCAAATGGGCTCCTTGGTTTCCTGTGCCAAGTAGCAGGTCTCCACAATCACCTTGAGCACGGCCTCGGGAACTGCATTGCGAACAACTCGGATATCGGTCTCGATTGCCGCATAGTCGCGTGCCTTGACCATGCCCTGATCGATGACCATATCGATCTCGTTGGCGCCGTTGGCAACCGCATCGGCCGCCTCGGCAGCCTTGGCCGCACTCGTGGCGTAACCGAGCGGGAACCCGATGACCGTGGTAATCCGCAGGTCAGGGTATGCAGCGTGCGCACGAGCCACATAGCTCGGCGGAATGCAGGCGCTTGCGCAACCGCCCGCAAGCGCATCGGCGCACACGGCGCTCACCTGCTCCCATGTGCATGTGGGCTTGAGCAGGGTGTAATCCATCGTTGCCGCAAGTTCGGCATCGCCGAGCGAACGACCGGAAGCATGCGCCTGAGCGGACACCGAATCCGGATCGATCAGGAACTCATCGATCTTTGCGAGCAGCGCCGGATAGTCGATCTTGTCAACGTCGGTCGCGTCGACCTCGATCGTATGGCCCAGCTCAAAGGTGCCGTACCCCCGCGACTCGCAACGCTCGATGAGCGTAGCCAAATCCACAAGGTCGCTGCCCTGCGAGCGGTCCTCGAGCACATCGCCCTTGTGGTAGCTCGTCACCACATGGCCCAGATGCCTCCCCTGGCCAAGATCACGGCGCTGCGAGCGCGCGATGATCACGGCCGGGTCGCCCACCAGACGGATGGTGAGCACGCGATACCCGTTCTTCTCGGCAAGCTCGGCTAGACGGTCGTGCTGCTTGGCCGAAAACGGATAGTCGCTCATGATCTGGGCACCCGTTGCCATTGTTTTGTCCATACGGGCAAAGTATTCCTCGAGCGCACGAGCGTTGATCTCGTCTTTCTCTTGCGAATTATTAAAGCCGTAGGTGTCCCAGAACTCCTCTTTGACCTCATCGATCGAGACGTTGGCGAAGTTGCTTTTCACATGACGCGCGATGATACGCGCCGCCAGGTCGCTCTTACCCGTGGCCGGATAGCCCGCAAGCAGGATCAGCGTTTTATCCATGGCGGTCGCCTACATCCCGCGAAGCTGGTTCTTGGAGATGGCGAGCATCTCATTCACCTTGTCGAGGTAGTACTTGATCTTCTCGTCGTCCTTGGCCTCGGCCGCGGCGGCGCGCTTTTTGTTGTAGAGCTTAACGAGCGTGGCCGACGCCTTGCCCATCACGTGGTTGGCCTCGAGGCTCTGTTCAAAGGCCTCGATCGCCTCGTCCACGTCATCAAGATCTGCATAGATCTTGCCGATCTCGTTGAGTACCTTGGCCGCCTCGGCGCCCTCCTTGCCCTCGAGCTTGCCGCGCAGCTCCTCAACTTGCGCGAGCAGCGCATCGCGATCGAGCTCAGGAACAGCCTCGACCGTCTCGGCCGCCTTGGGCGCAGCATCTTTTTTCTTTCCGAATCCAAACAGACCCATGAGATTCTCCTTGAGTTACAACAAGGGCCGCCCCGGCCCGGGGTACCAGGCGGAGCGACCCTTAACGAAGCAGGTGAGATTTACGCGATACCGAAGACGCCGAGGATCGACTTGACGGCCATGAAGAAGAAGCCGGTGACGACGGTGTCGACGTCGGTGCACGTCATGTTGACGAAGCCGATCTGAGCGAGCATCGGCGAGAGCAGCGCCGGCAGGATCATGATGAAGATGCCGTGGCAGATGCCGCCCACGATAGCGCCGCGACGGCCGTCGATGGCGTTGCCGAAGATACCGGCGGTGCCGCCAGCGAAGAAGTTGGACATAACGCCCGGGATGACGAGCGTACCCATGGCGCCGGTGATGGCCATGCCGATGAGCGAGCCGATCGTGGTGAACACGAAGCCGAAGATGACGGCGTTGGGCGCATAGGTAAAGAGCACGGGGCAGTCGAGTGCGGGGCGCGCATCGGGGACGAGCTTCATCGAGATGCCCTGGAAGGCCGGGACGAGCTCGGCGAGGAGCATACGAACGCCGGCGAGCAGGACATAGAGGCCCACGACGAACTGCATGGCCTGGAGGAACGCGTACACCATGTAGTTGGTGGAGCCGATGTAGTCGGAAGCGGCCTTCTCACCAGCGAACGCGGCAACGACCAGGAAGAACACGATCATGACGAGACCGACGGAAACATAAGTGTCCTGCAGGAACGAGAGCGACTGCGGCATCTCGATATCCTCGGTGGACTTGGACTCCTTGCCGCCAAAGAGCTTCTTGGTGATAGTGGCAACGAGAGCGGTGAACATGTAGCCGAAGGTGCAGAAGTGACCGAGGGCGATGTCGTCGGAATCGGTGATCTTGCGAACGACAGGCTGGGCGAACGCCGGCATGAGGGTGGCGAAGGCGCCACCGACGATGGAGGCGACGACGATCAGGGCGATGCCGCGCAGACCGCAGAACCAAGCGAACACGATGCAGAGCGTGGACTCCCAGAGGAGCGCCTGACCGGTAAGGAAGACGTACTTGAACTTGGTGAAGCGCGCCAGGATGATGTTCACGATGAAGATGCCGGCGAGGCAGATGGCGATCTCGGAACCGAGGCCGAGGTCGGTCATGGCCTGGCCGTTGATGCCCTCGATGGAGGCGACGACGGCCTTCATGCCGTTAAAGCCAAAGGCTGCGTTGAACATATCGCCGAAGTAGCTCAGCGAGGTCTGCATGACCGAAGAGCCGGCCGAAAGCACGAGGAAGCCGAGCATGGTCTTGAAGGTGCCCATGAGAACGTCGCTCGCGGGCTTCTTCTGGAGCACAAGGCCGAGGCAGGCAACGAGGCCGATGATGACGGCCGCCTGCGTCAGGATGTTGTGAATGATAAATTCAAGGATCTCCATGAATTAACACTCCCCTTTTCTAAAAACTGCTGTGTGTGATGGCCGCACGCGCGGCCGAGAGGGATGGCGTTACTCGAGCACACCCATCTCCTTGAGGACCGGGGTGAGCTTCTCCTCGATCTCTTTTTTGTCGACCAGGCGCTTGAGGAACACGCACGGAAGGCCCGTGTTGTAGTTCTCGATCTGCGTCTGGAAGTTCTGAGCTGCAACGATCATGTCGAAGTTCTTGGCGGAGCCAGCAGCCGACGACACGCTGTCGTGGTCCATCTTGCACTCCACGCCGAGCTTCTTGAGCACCTGCTCGATGGCCATCTGGCACGCAAAGCTGCTGCCCAGACCGTTGCCGCAACAACAAAGAATCTTTACCATTTCCCTCTCCTATCTCACCTGGAGCACCTGCTCCGCTGTTCGTTATTGGCGCGCCGGTCGGCGCACCCAGACGTCGCTCGGTGCTTAAGCCGCCGCGCCGTCCATAAACGCCTGGTAGATCTGCGCGGTCTCGTTTAGGGCGACGATCTGCGCTATCTTTTCCTCATCCATGAAGATGCCGGCGAGCACCTGCATGGCCTCGATGTGCGAGTTGGAATCCTCGGCCGCGAGCGCCACAAGGAGGCGCACGTCAAAGGAATCCTCCGAAAACTTGATCGGCTGCTTGAGTACGGTCACGGCCATCTGGCCCTTGATGCAACCGTCCTCGGGGCGGCCGTGGATGAGCGCCACGTCTTCGGTGAGCACGTAATAGGGGCCCATCTCGTTGGTGGCACGGATGATCTCGTCCTCGTAGCGCGGCTCCACAAAGCCGCCGTCGCGCAGCGGCGCGATCGCAAGACGGATGGCGTCTTGCCACGTGGCCACGCTCTCGGCGATGCGCACGTTCTCGGGTTTGAGCATCTCGTTGATCTGCATTGAGCTACCTCTACGCGATGTTCTTGAAGAGGTTGATACGGTGCTCGACGACCTGCTCCACGGCCTCCTGCGCTGGGGTGACCATGTTGCGGTTGGAGGCGTTCTCCTTGAGCTCGTCGTACTTTTGGCGCGAGACCTTGTTCCAGTTGACGAGCAGGTCGGTGCCCACGTTGAACTTGCGGATGCCGAGGTCGATCACGCGACGGACGTCCTCGTCCTTAACGCCGGTACCGCCATGGATAACCAGCGGGAAGCCGTTGACGGCATCGCGGATCTTCTCGAGCTGCTCGAACGAGATGTTGGTCTTGGACTTGTACTGGCCGTGGTTGGTGCCGATGGCGACGGCCAGGGCGTCGATGCCAGTCTTCTCGATGAACTCTACGGCCTGGTCGGGCTCGGTGTAGCGAACGTCGGCGTCGGCAACGGCCACGCCGTCCTCGGTGCCGCCGACGGTGCCGAGCTCGGCCTCGACGGATGCACCGTGCTCCTTGGCCATGGCGACGATGCGCTTGGTACCGAGGATGTTCTCCTTAAAGGGCAGCGCCGAGCCGTCGAACATAACGGAGCTGTAGCCGGCATCGAGCGCGCGGCGGATCTCGTCGAAGTTCTTAGCGTGGTCGAGGTGCAGCACGACGTCGACGCCGTACTCCTCGGCCATGGACTTGCAGACGGCCACGAGGTTGCGATGGCCCACGTAACTCGCGGTTCCCTCGGACGTCTGGATGATCACCGGGGTGTGCAGGCGAGCAGCAACGCGGATGATCGAGGGGCACATCTCGAGGTTGTGGGTGTTGAACGCGCCCACAGCCATGTTGAGCTGATTGGCCTCGGCCAAGACTTCTCGCAGGGTAACGTACATGTAACTGCCTCCTTGTTTCCTGTTACGGGAGTCCGATGGAGCAGCCCAACACAGGGGACTTTTCGGCTGCTCCGTTAGGACGATTGTCAGGTTATCATAATGTACGGACGTTTAAAGAGAGCAAGGCTGAAATGTACGTATATTTGCTCTGCGATGCCGTTTGCGGACGATTTTTCGCCGTTTGCGAAGGCGCTTGACAAGGTTATCCCTCCCCACTATCCGGCGAGTTCGTGCTGGTGGGGTAAGGCGAGCACGCGTGGGCGGCGTCGCACTCTATAATGGTGCGCGAACTTTTTGCCGGGCACGCGGCCGCAGCTGGCACATATGCGCCCACACGGGCGCTCGCGCTCCCGACCCGCACCCGCAAAACTCCGTAACCTACGCATGAGGACGCACATGGAATTCTACGCAAGCTGCCCCGAGGGGTTCGAAGACGCCCTTGCCGACGAGATGCGCGCGCTCGGCCTTGAGCACGTGCGCCGGCTCAAGGGTCGCGTGACCTTTGAGGGCACCATCGAGGCCGCCTACCGCGCCTGCATGTGGTCGCGTCTGGCGAGCCGCGTCTTCGCCGTGGTCGCGCGCTTTGAGGCCGAGGATGCCGACTCGCTCTACGAGGCCGCTTACAACATTGCCTGGGAGAGCATCCTCGCGCCGGGCGCGAGCTTTGCCGTGAGCGCCACCGGCACAACCGACGCTCTACGTAACACGCACTTCTCCGCCCTGCGCGTTAAGGACGCCGTGTGCGACCGTCTGGCCGACGAGACCGGCAAGCGCGCCGACTCCGACCCGGCCGACCCCGACGTTCGCCTGCTGCTCTCGCTCCGTCAGCGCCGCGCGAGCCTGAACGTCGACCTCTCGGGCGATCCGCTGTTCAAGCGTCTGCCGAGCGCCGCCACCCGCACGCCCAAGGGCCCCGCGGCCCACGTGCTCCGCCCCGACTACGCCGCGCTCGTGCTGGCGCAGGTGGGCTGGAGCGAGCTCTGCGCGCGCGAGCTCACGGCCGACGACTACGAGATAGATGCGCGTCCTGCGCTCATCGACTTTTCGTGCGCGGGCGGCGGCCTGCTCATCGAGGCCGTGAACCAGATGCTCGATCGCGCCCCCGGCAAGACCCGCCAGCGCTGGGGCTTTGAGGGCACGCTCCTGCACGATGCAGACGCCTGGGAGCGCGTGCGCGCCGAGGCCGACGAGCGCGAGGCCGCGGCCGCCGAGCGCAGCGTGCGCATTGTGGCAGCCGACGCCGACGGCAAGCACCGCGCCTATGCCGAGCGCATGGTCAAGTGTGCCGGGTTCAAGCGCTTTGTTGATTTTTGCGCCGCAAAGCCGGCGACCATCCTCTCGCATGCGGGAGCCGTGAGCGGCGCCGTGCTCGTGGGCGACACGACCGAGACCGACATGGGCCAGACCCACAACGTGCTCACCATGGTGAGCAACTTGCTCGCCGCGCCCGAGCTCGAGGGTGCACCCATGGCAGCACTTGCCCATGACGAGCTGCTCAGCCGCGCCGCGGGCATGTGTCCGACCACCGCGCTCAAGGTCAAACCCAACAACGAGGACGCGCTCGTGCTCGCATTCGACCGCTCGGGCGCCGTCGAAGCGGAAGCCGCGAACGAGCAGGGCGCCGAGACCACGGACGGTCCCTCCGGCACCGCCTCCGGCGCTGACGCCACCGCCCCCGCCAAGCAGTCCGCTCGCCGCGGCAAGGGAGCCTCCACCTCCTCTCCCGCAACCGAGTTCGACCTGGGCGACGGCAAGCCCGTGCCCGTGCTCATCGCCGAGTCGCAGCAGTTCGCCAACCGCCTGCGCAAGAACGCGCGCCTGCGCCGCAAGTGGGCCGCGCGCGAGGACGTGAGCTGCTACCGCGTGTACGACGCCGACCTGCCCGACTACGCCTGCGCCATCGACCTGTTCGTGGGCACCGAGCGCACCCCCGGCCGATGGCTCGTGATCGCCGAGTACGCCGCCCCCAAGACCGTCGACGCCGCCACCGCGCAGGCCCGCATGCTCGACGTGCTCGCCATCGCTCCGCGCATCCTCAACGTGGCGCCCGAGAACGTGCACGCCAAGACGCGCATGCAGTCGCGCGGCGGCTCGCAGTACGGCAAACAGGGCAACGGCCGCTCCGGCGAGCGCGCGAACATCGCCCGCCGCAAGCTACCGCTCATCGAGGAGGGCGGGCTCACCTTTGCCGTGAACTTTGACGATTACCTCGACGTCGGCATCTTCCTCGACCACCGCGTGACCCGCGGCCTCGTGCGCGAGCATGCCAAGAGCGCCCGCCGGTTCCTCAACCTGTTCGCCTACACCGGCACCGCCACCTGCTACGCGGCCGACGGCGGCGTTGAGGAGACCGTGACCGTGGATCTTTCGAACACCTATCTCGACTGGGCCGAAAAGAACATGCGCCTCAACGGCTTTAGCGGCCCCGAGCACCACTTTGTGCGTGCCGACGTGCTGCAGTGGATCCGCGAGCAGCGCGCGACCATCCACCGCTGGGACCTGATCTTTGTGGATCCGCCCACGTTCTCCAACTCGAGCAAGATGGGCCGGCGCACCTGGGATGTGCAGCGCGACCACGTTGAGCTGCTCATCAGCGTGTCGCGCCTGCTCTCGATGGAGGGCCACGCGATCTTCTCGTGCAACCTGCGCGGGTTCCGTCCCGAGACGCGCCGCCTTGCACGCGCCGGCGTGGTGCTGCACGACATCACGGCCGAGACGATCCCCGAGGACTTTGCGCGCAACAAGAAGATCCACCACTGCTACATCGTGGAGCGCATGCCGATCGAAGACGCCATGGCCGAGGCCGGCTTTAGCAAGGCCGAGATCGCCGAGCGCACGGCCGAGCTCAAGGCGCGTCAAGCGCGGAGCGAATAGGGGACGAGTTACTCGCCCCGGCTCGTCAGCGAACCCTCGCCGCGCCAGTTGGCGAGCCAGAGCTCCATGGACCGGCCCATCTCGGCCATAAAGTCGCTCGTGTGCTTGCGCGTGTAGATGTCGTGCACGCGCTCGCCCGCCTCGCGGGCATGCGGGCGGAACATCTCGTCCATCTCGGCGATCTGCGCCGCGAGTTCCTCGGGCGTGGCCCGCCGGTAGCGCTCGCGCATCACCAGGTGCTCCACCGGGTGAGCGATCGGCGCCCGCTCGCGCGCGGGCTCGCCCAGGATCAGCATGCTGAGCGGCACCGTATGCGCGGGCAACTCCAGCAGCGCGGCGACCTCCTCGGCGTTCTCGACCACATCGCCCACGTAGCAGCTGCCAAGGCCGACCGCCTCGGCCGCAATCACCGCGGTCTGCGCCGCCGCAACCGCATCTTGCGAGGCGATGGCCCACTCGCCCATACCCGGCACCCGTCGCGGCTCCTTGCCCGTGCGCTCCGCGAATTCCGGCTCAAAGCAGCCCGCCGCCTCGAACAGATCGATCCACTTGGCGTAGTCCACCACGAACACGAGCGCCCACGGCGCGCGGGCGATCATGGGCTGGTTGTCGCAGAGCACGGCCAGGCGCTCGAGCGTGGCCCGCTCGCGAATATCGATAACGGAATACATCATCATCGCGCCCGCGCTCGGGGCACGGCTCGCCGCATGGAGCACGGCCGCACGCTGCTCATCGCTCGGCTGAACGGGCAGGCCATCCTCGCCTTTTGCGAACGCGCGCGTGGACGAGCGCCGCTCGATCGTGCGCAGAACGGGGTTCTCCACCTGCTCGAGCGGGTATCCGCCGATATTGGCTCCCATGGCATCTCCTTAGACTCAGCTTAGAGGTTGCGTGTTTTTCCCTCCATTTTACGCGGGCCTGCGCCCGCCCAGGCAGGCGGGCGGCGCGCGCGGCGTTAGTATTGGCGTTTGCAGCTTACGAACGCGGCCGTGCCCCGTGCATAAAACGCCGCCGTTCGCGAATCATTGCGGATTGGGTCCGCCGCGCCAGCGCGCCCGCGGACCGAAGATTCAGAGGAGTTCGAGCTATGCCCGCAGCCATTCTTTCGCTCATCGGATTCGTGGGGACCTGCATCCTCATGGTCCACGACATAAAGGCCGCCAGCAAAAACGGCACGCCCGTAGCCAAGTCGGCCATCGCATGGAGCGTCGTCTTTGCGGCCCTCCAGCTCTTTTTGGTGGTGTGGGGCGGCATGGGCCTCGTTGCCTGCGACGAGCCGCTCGCCATCGTGGCCATCCTCATCGTGAACGCGGTCCTCACGGGCTGCGCCGGCGCCACGCTCGAGCGCGACCGCATCTTGGCGCCCGTCAAGGCCAAGATCTACGGCAAGGGCAAGTTCGCCCACCCCATGGTGGCCACCGTCATCTGCCTTGCGCTCGCCGGTGTATTTGCCATGCTCGGCCTCGAGGTCTCGTCCAACCACGACTTTACGTGGGTCTACCCGCTCTGCTTCTTGCTCGAGTGGGCCATTATCACCGTGGTCATGGCGGGGCTCTTCTTCCTCTGCCAGCGCCGCGGCGTGCTCGCGGCGCTCATCGCCTTTGTGGCCTTTGGCTTTGGCGTTGCCGAGTACTTTGTGATCACCTTTAAGTCCATGCCCATCCAGCCGGGCGACCTCACCGCGCTCTCCACCGCCGCCGCCGTTGCCGGCACGGGCTACACCTACACGCTCTCGCTCTTCTGCCTCTTCTCGCTCGCCTTCTGCGCGCTCTCCATGCTCCTTTGCCAGTTTGCCGCGCAGATCGCCCCCAAGCGCGAGGCCGGCGACAAGCGCCGCATCCTCATCAACCTGCTCGTGGCCGTCATCTGCCTGGGCGGCGTCACCGCGCACGTGGTGTTCATCGACTACTACCACACGCTCCAGATCCAGATCTACACCTGGCGCCCGCTCGAGAGCTACTACCGCCAGGGCTTTATCCCGTCGTTCATCTCGGGTGCGCAGACCATCAACCCGCCCAAACCTGAGGGCTACACCGTCTCGGGCGCCAAGAAGACCCTCAAAAAGTACGCCAAGGCCTACGACGAGAAGGTGTCGACCGACACCGACCGCCAGGCCGCCACGCAGCAGTTCGACTCCGAAAAGCCCACGGTCATCGCCATCATGAACGAGACCTTCTCGGATCTGTCGATCTATCAGAACCTGCACTCCGGCTACGAGGGCCCCACCTACTTTAAGAGCCTCTCCGACTGCCTCAAGCGCGGCAAGCTCTACGTGAGCGCCTACGGCGGCGGCACGGCCAACACCGAGTTCGAGTTCCTCACCGGCAACTCCATGAGCAACCTCGGCTCGGGCGTGTACCCCTACACCACATACGACCTCACGAGCACCGAGAACCTGGCGTCGCAGTTCAAAAAGCTCGGCTACGACACCACGGCCATGCACCCCAACCACGCCACCAACTGGAACCGCGAGAACGTCTATGCGGATTTTGGCTTTGACCAGTTCCTCGACATCAACGACTTTGCCGGCTCCGACACGCTCCGCGGCATGGTGACCGACCAGGCAACCTACGACAAGATCCTCGACCTGCTGAACAGCAACTCCAACCCGCAGTTCATCTTTGACGTGACGATGCAGAACCACTCCGGCTACGACACGGGGCTCATCCCTGCGGACAAGCAGGTCAACCTCAACATCGACGGCGAGACCGACAGCGAGATCGACGAGTACGTTTCGCTCATCCAACAGTCCGACGAGGCGCTCGAGTACTTCCTCAACGCGCTCAGCAAGATCGACCGCAAAGTGGTCGTGGTGTTCTGGGGCGACCATCAGCCGTTCTTCCCGAGCAAGCTCAACGACAAGTGGTTCACCGACGAGGACAACACCACGCACCAGGAGCGCCTGTGGCAGACGAACTACATTATGTGGGCCAACTACGACGTGGCCGGCAACAGCCAGACCAGCGAGAACGACGACCTCTCGACCAACTACCTGGGCGCCGAGCTCATGCAGGTCATCGGTGCGCCGCTCACCAACTACCAAAAGGCGCACATCTGCCTGCGCGACGCGCTGCCCGCGGTGAACTCCACCGGCTTTGAGGACGGCGAGGGCCGCTGGTATCTCTCGAGCGCCGACAACTCAAACGGCGACAAGTCGGCCAAGGCGTCGCAGAAGGCGCGCAACGACTACGCCAAGATGCAGTACGAGAAGATGTTCGGCGACGGCAAGGACATCTACACCAAGCACTACCAGAGCGAGGCCAACGAGACCGACCCCAACCTGGCGCCGGGCACGACCAAGATCAAGTAGCGCGGAGCTACAGCACCTCGAACACGCGCGCCCCCGGAACGGACCTGCTGCCGTTCCGGGGGCGCATTGCGTTAGGTACAGCGAGCGCTACGACCGAGCATGACGGTCGCGGTAATAGCGGAACGCATGCGGCAGACTGAAGCCGGCTCGATGCACGGGAACGACCGGAACGGGAAACGCAACCAAGGGGCGCGTAGAGCAGACCCAGCCTTGCAGCGCACAAAAAGAGCCGCGCCCAGATGGCACGGCCCTCGGTCGGCAGGTGCAAGCGCGGCGAGTGCTACGACTGCGCGAACTGGCTGTTGTAGAGCTCGGCGTAGAAGCCGCCCGCGGCGAGCAGCTCGTCGTGGGTGCCGCGCTCGGCGATGCGGCCCTCGTTGATCACCAAGATGCAGTCGGCGTTGCGGATCGTGCTCAGGCGGTGCGCCACCACAAAGCTCGTGCGCCCGCGCATGAGTTCGTCGAACGCAGCCTGGACCTGCAGCTCGGTGCGCGTGTCGATGGAGCTCGTGGCCTCGTCGAGCAGAAGGATCGCCGGGTCGGTGAGCATCACGCGGGCAATGCAGAGCAGCTGCTTTTGGCCTTGGCTGAAGGTGCCGCCGTCCTCGCCAATCACGGTATCGTAGCCGCTCGGCAGCTGGCGGATGAACTTGTCGGCGTGCGCGCGGCGCGCGGCCTCCTCCACCTGCTCGCGCGTGGCGCCCGGGCAGCCGTAGGCGATGTTGTCGTGCACCGTGCCCTCAAAGAGCCAGGTCTCTTGCAGCACCATGCCGAACGCACGGCGCAGGCTCTCGCGCGTGTAGTCGCTCGACGGGCGGCCGTCCACGCGGATCTGCCCGGCGTCGATGTCGTAAAAGCGCAGCAGCAAGTTGATGAGCGTGGTCTTGCCGCACCCCGTGGGACCCACGAGCGCAAAGCGGCGGCCGGGCTCGGCGTCGATGCAGATATCCTGCAAGAGCTTGGTGCCGGGCACGTAGGAAAAGTCCACGTGGTCGAACTCGACCTTGCCGCGCGGGTTCGCGAGCTCCATGGCCCCGGGCGCGTCGGGTTCCTCCTCGGTGGCATCGAGCAGGGCGAACACGCGGCGTGCCGAGGCAAAAGCCGTCTGGATCTGTGTGATCACGCTCGTGACCTCGTTGAACGGCTTGGTGTACTGGTTGGCATACGAGAGGAACGTCTGCACCTGGCCCACGGTGAGGGGCGCCGGCACACCCGTGATAACGCCCATGCAGCCGATGACCGCCACCACCGCGTAGATGATGTTGTTGATAAAGCGCGTGCCGGGGTTAGAGAGCGAGCTCATGAACTGCGCATGCTCGCCGGCCGTGTAGAGCTCGGCGTTGATGGCGTCGAACGCGGCCTGCGCCTCGTCGCCGAAGGCAAAGGCCGAGATGAGCTTTTGGTTGCCCACGTATTCCTCGATGTGGCCGCTCAGCCGGCCCTGGATACCCTGCTGCGCGGCAAAGCTCTTGTTGGAGAGCTTGGCGATGGCGCCCGCCGCAAAGATCGAGAGCGGCGTTACGAGCACCACGACCACAGCCATGGGCACCGAGAGCGAGAGCATGAACACGAGCGTGCCCACGATGGTGACCACGCCGGTAAAGAGCTGGGTGAGCCCCTGGAGCAGACCGTCGCCCACCTGGTCGACGTCGTTGACCACGCGGCCCATGAGGTCGCCGTGCGCATGCGTGTCGATAAACGAGACGGGCATGCGGCCGAGCTTTTCGTTGGCCTCCACGCGCAGGTCGCGCACGGTCTCGTAGCTAAGGCGGTTCACGCAATAGCCCTGCACCCACTGGAGCACCGCCGCGGCCACGACCACAAGGCCGAGCTGCGTGACGAGCGGCAGCAGAGCATCGAACTCCACGCGCCCGGCGCCGATGATGAGGTCAATGCCACGCCCGATGAGAATCGGCGTATAGAGCTGGAGCGTTACGGACACGGCCGAGGCCGCGAACGAGAGCACAAAGTCGAGCATGTGCGGGCGCACGTACGAGAGCAGCCTGCGCACGACGGCGCCCGTGGGATAGCGCGCATCGGCACCGGGGCCACCCGTGCCGGGGCCGCCGTCGAGCCCGTTTTGCCTGTTGGATCCCGAGACGCTCGCAGTGACGGTCGCCACCGAGCCGGACGATGCATACGGATTCATCTAGCACACCCCCTCTGCGGCGGCTGCGACCGGGGCCGCGCCGCCCTTGCCCTCGAGCTCCTCGCGCCTGAGCTGCGAGAGGCAGATCTCGCGGTAGATCTCGCAGGTCTCAAACAGCTCGTCGTGCGTGCCGAGGCCCACCACGGCGCCATGGCTGAGCACGCAGATCGCGTCGGCATCGCGCACGGTCGACACGCGCTGACCCACGATCACGGTAGTGAGCGGAACGCCTGCGCCGGCCGCGCTCGTGCGCGCGTTCTCGTCGGCAGGTGCAGCGGCGGCGCCGGTTCGTCCGCGTTCGCGGATGGCGTGACGGAGCGCCGCGTCGGTCTTGAGGTCGAGCGCCGAGGCCGAGTCGTCGAGCACGAGCACGAGCGGGTCGCCCACCAGGGCGCGCGCGATCGTGAGGCGCTGGCGCTGCCCGCCCGAGAAGTTCTTGCCGCCTGCCTCGACGGGAGCATCGAGCCCCTGCGGAAGCCTGCGCACGAACTCCGCGGCCTGCGCGCACTCGAGCGCGGACCAGAGCTCGTCGTCGGTTGCCGAGGCCGAACGCCACAGCAGGTTGGAACGGATCGTGCCCGACACCAGCGCGGCCTTTTGCGGCACCATGCTCACCGCGCGCCTAAGCTCGGCGAGCCGCCATTCCCGCACGTTGCGGCCGAGCACGCGGACCGTACCCGCATCTGCGTCGTACAGACGCGCCAGGAGCGAGACCAGTGTCGACTTGCCGGAACCCGTTCCGCCGATGATGCCGAGCGTGCCGCCGAGCGGGAGCGCGAGCGAAACGTCGTCGACCGCGCGCGCCGCGCCCTCGCCAAACGAGAACGAGGCGTGGTCGAGCTTGATCGCCGCCGGGGCCGCATCGGGGCTCAACGCGCTCGAGCCATCATCCAAAGCCACGGCAGCATCCGTCGCAACGGCGGACCCGTCGGCTTCGTCGGCCGTGCTTGCCGCCGGCTGCGCGACCGCGCCCGCGAGCGCCGCAAAATCGAACGGCTCGCACCCGTCGTCGGTGATCCCCGGCTCGGTGTGCAGCACCTCGTTGATGCGCGACGCGCTTGCGCTCGCCTTGGTGAACACCACCACGAGATTGGCCACGTACACAATGGAGAGCAGCGTCTGGGTCATGTAGTTCACGAACGCCATGACCTGCCCCTGCGTGAGCGCGCCCACGTTGACCTTGATGCCGCCCATCCAGAGGATGGCGCAGACGGCGAGATTCATGACCAAAAACGTGACCGGGTTGAGCGTGGACGAGAGCCGCCCGACCGCGATGGCCGTGCGCGCCTGGTCGTCGGCCGCCACGCGGAATCGCTCGCGCTCATGCTCCTCGCGCACGAAGGCGCGGATGGGGCGCACGCCCTCCAGGCCCTCGCGGCAGATGAGCCCTATGCGGTCGAGCTTGACCTGCATCTGCTTAAAGTAGGGAACGCACCGGGCCATGACCAGCCAAAACACCAGCCCGATCAGCGGGGTACTCACCAAAAAGATGAGCCCGAGCTCAAGGTCGATGGCAAGCGCCGCGCACATGGAGCCCACGGCCAAGAACGGCCAGCGAATGAGCTGGCGCACACCGAGCGCCACGGCGAGCTGCACCTGGTTGACGTCGTTGGTGATGCGCGTGATGAGCGAGGGCGTGCCAAAGCGGTCGAGCTCGGCATAGCCCAGATGGTTGATGTGCGCGTAGAGCGCCGAGCGGATGTCTGTGCCGATGCCCTGCGAGGCAAGCGCCGCCATCTTTTGGCACACGAGCGTAAAGCAGATACCCACGGCCGCCATTCCGATCAGCAGCGCACCGTAGCGCAGCACCGCCCCGGCATCGCGGGCACCCACGCCCTCGTCGATCATACGCGCGATAACGAGCGGGGTGAGCAGGTCGAATAGCACCTCGATCAGCTTTGAGGCGGGTCCTATGGCCATGCAGGCACGGTATTTGCCCGAGAAGCGGCGGAGCAGCTCGATCATAAGCAGGAGACCTTCTTTGGTTGTTGCGGACAGCCAACCATGATAGGCCATGCGCGTAAGCGCTGCGCAAAGGACGGGCGCTGCAACTTATCGTCGCAGGGCAAGGAGGGCGCCGGCGGAGTCGATTCCCCGCGAGCGAGAATTGCTTGTAAGTTGGCCTTTGCGTCAGCAGAGCGGCCACGACCGACAGCGCTAACGACGCCCGCAGCTTCAGTACCGTCAGGAGCACAAACGATGCCGATGGCCCGGCGCCTCATCATCGCCCGCTCTCGCTACGTCATCTCGCGACCACTCAACCTCTAGTACGGCAGCTCGCTCGTATCCGCAAGACCGCAGGCCGTGAGCGCGCCTGCCACGCTCAGGCGATGCAGCAGCGCGCACATGGTGTCGAGGTCCTCGGCGCAGCCTCCCTCGAGCCAACGCGTGAGCACGCCCACGTGCGCCGAGGTCACGTACGTTGCGATGTAGCCGCCGCTCACCTCGTCGAGCTCCGCCACGCGCCCGGGTCGCAAGATGTAGCTCCAGGCGTCCACGCCGTTTTGGATGAGCCGGCGTCTGAACTCGGGTGCCCCGTTGGCCGAGAGGAGCATGCCGATGAGCTCGCGGTTCTCGCGCGCGAACTCGAGCCACGAGCGGTAGTAGTCGCGCTCCGCCACCTCGCCCGCACGACCGAGCTCGTGCGTGTCGACCAAGCCGTCGAGCAGGTCGTCCATAAGCTCCTCCACAAATGCCGCAATGCTCGCGTAGTGCCGGTAGAACGTGGCCCGGTTGACCCCGGCCGCGCTCGAGAGCTCGCGCACGGTGAGCTTGAAGATGCTCTTTTGGCGTGCGAGCCCGATCAGGGCGTCGGTGAGCAGGCGCTTGGTCCGAACGATGCGCAAATCCTTGTCCACAGCAATCACCTCAGCTAAATACTATGCCCCTATGCAGCACATATAGACACTGTGTTGCATATGCGCCAGTTTGTTGCAACCTGCCGCACAGCCTGGCAAGCAAGGCTCCCAAGAGCTTTTTATAATCCCCTTCATCAAGCGTCGACGCGCATCTATAAACCCCTACGTAAGGAGCTGCCCCATGGTGGACTTCTATGGCCTGATGCGCAAAGTACCGGGCGGCACGATCCTGGTGCCCATGATCCTCTTTGCCATCATCAACACGATCTTCCCCGACCTTTGGACGAGCCTCGGCGGCATGTCGATGGCGCTCTTTAAGGGCGGCACGCAATGCCTCGCCGGCTTTTTGCTCTTTGCCTCCGGCACATCCATCAGCGTAAAGGGCCTGGGCCGCGTGCTCAAGCACTCCGCACCGCTCGCCATCGCCAAGCTCGTCATCAGCTTTGTCTTTGGCTTTGCGTTCATCAACGTGTTCGGGCTCGACGGCATCTGGGGCATCAACGGCGTGGCCTTTGTTGCCGTGATCTGCGCCTGCAACCCCGGCGTGTACATGGGCTGCATCCAGGATTACGGTGAACCCGCCGACATGGCCAACTTCGCGATCCTGAACATCCTCACCATGCCGGCGATCCCTATCGCCATCCTCGCCGCAGCCGGCGGCTCGGCCTTCAACATCCTCGACGTGGTGACCATCCTCCTGCCGTTCCTCCTCGGCATGCTGCTCGGCAACCTCGACCCCAAGATCCCCGACATGTTCCGCGCGGCAACCCCGCTCGCGCTGCCGTTCCTCGGCATGTGCTTCGGCTCGTCCATCAACCTGGTCTCGGCCGTTAAGGCGGGCATCCCCGGCATCCTGCTCTCGATCATCTACCTCGTGGTCCACGCCGTGATCATGCTCCCCGTCGACCGCCACATCGGCAAGCAGCCGGGCTACGCCGCCATGGCCATGTCGAGCGTGGCCGGCATCGCCGTGGCCGTGCCCGCCATGCTCGGCGACGCCTACGCGCCCTACGTTGCCACCGCTACCAGCGAGATCGCGCTCGCGCTCATCATCACGAGCATCGTGAGCCCGTATCTCACCCGTGCCGTGGTCAACAAATGGGGCGCGCCGTTCACCTTTAAGAAGCAGCGCGAGCAGAGCGAGCAGAACAAGGCCGCTGCCGAGAACGCCAAGCCCGCAGCGCAGACGGCGTAAGCACGAACGCAGGTGTCGGCAGGGCGGCGGCATGCAGCTAGCCGGTCCGGCAAGCACGGCCCGGCAAGCACGGCCCGGTGAGCATGGTCCGGCAAGCGGAGTCCGCACCGGGCAGTCAGCCGACAGCAAATGGCCGCATCGGCATCGGCCGTATCGGCCGCGCCCACGAGCCGTAACGCCACCCATCGCATCGTCGGATGCGCTCCGGCGCCCACCATCAACCCCCGCCAACAGCAAAGGAGACCTATGAAAACAATCGACGTCCACAGCCACTTTTTGCCCAAGCCCTACCTCGACTGCCTGGCGGCCGACGGCATCGACCCCACCGAGGAGGACGGCTTCCCCTCCCCCACCTGGGACCTCGATGAGCACCGCCGCTTTATGGACGAGGTCGGCATCGACTACTCCATCCTCACCATTTCGTCGCCGCACATCCACCACGGCAACGACGCCCACGCCTGCACCGCGGCAGTGGCCATCAACGACTACGCAGCGAGCATCTGCAAGACGGAACCCGAGCGCTTTGGCTTTTGCGCCGTTCTGCCCACGCCCTGCATCGACGAGTCCGTCGCCGAGGCCAAGCGCGCGCTCGATACGCTGGGCGCCAAGGGTGTAAAGCTGCCGAGCAACTCCTGCGGCCTCTACCTGGGCAACGAGAAGCTCGCCCCGCTCTACGAGGCCCTGGACGAGCGCAACTCGGTGGTGATCATCCACCCCGCGCCGCCGCAGCAGATCCCCGGCAACGTCTTTACCGCCGGCCCCAAGCCGCTCTTTGAGTTCATCGGCGACACCACGCGCAGCGTGATCGACCTCATCACCACGGGCACGCTCACGCGCTATCCCAACATCAAGTTCGTGGTGCCGCACTGCGGTTCGTTCCTGCCGCTCGTGGCGCACCGCCTGATCGGCATCTCCAAGGTGCTCTCAGCCAAGGGCATGATGGACGAGGTCGACGTGATGGGCAGCATCGCTCGCCTGTACTTCGACCTCTCGGGCAGCCCGCTCCCCGCCGGCCTCGATGCGCTCATGCACATCACCACGCCCGACAAGCTGCTCTATGGCAGTGACCACCCCTACACGCCCACGGCGCAGATCAAGCAGAACATGGACGCGCTGTTTGCCTGCGAGCAGATCGCTCCGATCGAGGAGCAGGTGCGTCACCGCAACGCCGAGGAGCTCTTCGGGCTCTAGGCCGAGCGCGGGCGCCGCGACGAAGCCGGGCGGCGCGGACACAGGCCGAACGGCAGCGTTGAGGGCGCCGGCTGGCACGTAACAGGCCGAACGGCAGCACCGACGATGGCGGATGGCACGCGACCCCTCTGGACGCAAGGTGTATCGCATGTCGCCCGCACGTCGCCCGCACGTCGCCCGCACGCCGACCCCGTCGCGTGCCCATCGGGACCCGCAAACCACAACACCCTTTCCTCCAAAAGGCCGTCGCAAGCAACCTGCCTGCGGCGGCCTTTTGCTCTTTGCAGCAGAAGGCGCCTGCAGGTTCGCTATTTTCACTAAAAGCACTATTTGCACCAGAACCAGCATTTGCCGAGGTAAAGAGGCAGATTCTCTCGCGTTTTCAACGGGGGGCCCGGGTCGATTTCAGCAAATTCGAGCGTTCGGCAAGGTATTTGGCAGCGAGGCCGCCTGCGATTTCGCTCGGCTTGACGCCGGCGCCCAACGACTCGACGTGCTCGCACGGCTCGATGCGCCCGCGTCGGAGCCTGGCGATCTTGGCCGGTAAACGCATCAGACGATCGCGGCACAAAAAAGCGCCCGTGCGCTCGAAGGGAACGGATGCCCGTCAGAGGCTCCTTATGGCTGCTACCTTCCGGTCCTGACCAGATTCGGAACATATCGTCATCCGAACCCTTCGAGCGCGCATGGCGCACTAGCTATAGTACCCGGTCGCGCGCGACGAGTCGAGGGGCAATTGCCAGCCGCAAATCAAGGATGCGTTCAATGCCCGCGATCCCGACCGCGCGTTCGCCAAAACCGACGACATGCGCCTGCCGACTCCGGCCCGCTCTCCGTTTCCTCACAGCGCCGACAGGCGCACGGATCCAACAAGCCGCTGCACAATCGAACACGCGGCAGCGCCGCACGCCCGCCCGGGCCTAAAAAGCAGCGAAAAACAGGGTCCAAAACACCAGTCCCAAAGCAAACTCCCGAGAATGCACGATTGAATCGCACTTTGCCGAGTAGACCCAACGTTTTCGGAACAGCCAACTGGGCAAATGCGCGCGGTTTTTATCCGGCTACTCCCAGGGTCATAAATCAATCGTGCATTCTCGGGAGTTTGGTTCCAAATCGGACCGATTCCCCCGTCGCTGAGCCAGAAAACGCCATCAACCGAGCCGGAACGCCGCGCGCGCCGCGGCCTCGCCGGCGCAGATCAGGTTGACACGGGCTTCGCGCTCGCTCAGCGCTGCCTCGAGCTGCATCGGTTTGCGACAGACCGGGAGCACAAGGTCGATACCCGACTTATAGACGGCGGCGAGCTCATCGGCACGGCCGCCGACAACGGCAATAACAGGGCATCCCTCGCGCGCAGCGTGTTTAGCGCAGGCGGCCACGCGGGCGGGCGCCTTTCCGCTTGCGGTCTGGTCGTCCATGTTGCCCTCGCCGGTGATCACCAGATCGGCATCGGCTACCAGCTCGTCGAACCCCGCCGCCGCAAGCAGCGCCTCGGCACCCGAGGTAAGCGAGGCTCCGAGCGCAAGGAGCGCCGCACCCAACCCGCCGGCCGCACCGGCACCCGGCACCGAGAGCACCGAGCGGAATCGCCCGTCGCCCGCACATGCGGCATCGAGCAGGCGCCCATAGGCAACCATACGCCGGTCAAGATCCGTGAGCTCCAAAGACCCCGCAGCCGGCAGTCCCTTTTGCGGACCGAACACCGCAAGGGCGCCGCGCTTGCCCACGAGAGGATTCGTCACGTCCGAAAGGGCCACGAGCTCAACGCCCGCAAGTGCATCGCGCGCAGGCCTGAGGTCCAACGACGCCGCATCGGCCAGCCCCGCAAGCCCCGGCTCGACGGAACCGCCGCCTGCATGGAGCAGCTGCGCGCCGAGCGCCTGCAGCATGCCGGCCCCGCCGTCGTTGGTGGCGCTCCCGCCAAGACCCACATAGACGCGCCGCGCGCCATGCGCCACGGCATCCAAGAGCATCTCGCCCACACCGCGGGTCGAGGCCGCGAGTGCCGCCTCCTCCGTACAGGGCGACAGACCGATGCCCGCCGCCTGTGCCATCTCGAGCACCGCGCACGGCACGCTGCCCGCATCTGCGCCGAGCAGGTAACGGGCCCGAACGCGTGCGCCCAGCGGCCCCGCGACCTCGACCTCGCGCACCTCGCCGCCGAGCGCTGAGGCGAACGCATCGACCGTGCCCTCGCCGCCATCGGCCAGCGGAACCTGCACCACATGGGCATCGGGTACCACGCGGCGCACACCTTCGGCAACCCACTGCTCCACCTGCGCACTCGAGGCACTACCCTTGAACGAATCGATCGCGAGCACAACCTTGGGAGCGCGGGGCGCCAGGTCACAGGGTGCCGCATCGCAGCCGCAGCCGCAGCCGCAGGCCGTCTCACCCGCGGCCTCCGCGCAGCCAGCCTCGGCGAGCGCCTCGATGTGGGCGGCGTTCCCCGCAAGCTCGGCGTCGCGCCCGCGGCGGAGCTCGGCAAAGAAGTCCTTGAGCAGCCCCGCGCACTCGTCGGCGAGCACCCCGCCCGTCACCGCGAACGTATGGTTGAGCCGCGCATCGGCATGCAAGCGATAGAGCGACCCGAGCGCACCGGCCTTGGCATCGGCCGCACCATACACGCAACGGCACACGCGCGCGTTCACCATAAGGCCCGCGCACATCAGGCACGGCTCGAGCGTCACGTACACCGTGCAGCCACTCAATCGCCAACGCTCGAGCACACGCGCCGCCTCGCGCAGGGCCGAAAACTCGGCATGCGCCGACGGGTCGGCATCGAGCTCACGCCGGTTGTGCGCCCGCGCGATCACGCGGCCCTCGAACACCACCACGGCCCCGATCGGCACCTCGCCGAGCTCGCGCGCGGCCTCAGCCTCGGCAAGAGCCTCGCGCATGAACCGCTCATCGGCACCTGTAAGCTCGCAGCCATCAACCATGCGCACACCATTCAGTTGTAGAAGTTGAAAATGGCGGAGAGAGGGGGATTCGAACCCCCGGGACACTTCCATGCCCAACGGTTTTCAAGACCGCCGCTTTAAACCGCTCAGCCATCTCTCCGTGAGGGACATCATAACATCTTTGCGCCCGTCGCCGGCAAAGCCGACAAAGCTCAACCCGCTCCGAGCAGCCGGAGGCCACCCGAGCCGTCGGCTGCAATCGCCTTGATTCCAGAGGAGCCCGTAGCGGACACGCAAGCCTCGGTGTCCGACGCCGCCAACTGCGCCTGCGTCCGAAAAATGTGCCCGCACCCGGCAAATGCGCGCCCGCGCTCGGCACCCTCAGCTACGCCCGAAAACCATACCCGCCGCCGGCAACCGCACTCACGCGTACGCCGCCTCATCCGAGCCCGGCACGTGGGACTCGACGGAACCCTGCACGTCGCCCAGGCCCGTCACTGCCCAAGCTCGCCGCCGCGCGCCCCTACGCCTCGAGCGCCCGCGCCACGAGCACGTTGCTCGCGTGCACAAAGCGCTCCTCTTCTTCCGCCTTATGGCCGCGCTGCCACCAAATCTCGACCAGGCGGATGATCCCGCCCGCAGCGAACTGCGCGGCCGACTCGAGCGGGACGTCGCCCGCCACCGTGCGCGCGCCGCCGCGATGCCGCTCGCAGATCGTCTCGGCCACCTTGTCGGCGAACACGATCGACATGCGCCCGGCCATGGAACTCTTGAAGATGTTGTCCATGAGCTTCTCGTGCTGCATGAGAAAGTCGATGAGAATCGAGAAGATCGCCTCGCGCTCGGCATCGAAATCCTGATGCCCCCGCTCCTCGTCGGCCGCCTGCTCGCCGCGATGTTGCATGTCGATGCGAAGGCTGTCCACAAAGAACGAGAAGAACGCGTCTTTGTCGGCAAAGTGCTTGTAGAACGTGGTTCGGCGGATCATCGCCTCCTCGCAGAGCATGGCGATGGTGATGTTCTCGTAGGGCATTTCCTCGAGCAGCTTGGTAAACGCCACGATGAGCGCCTTGTAGGTCTTTTGAATGCGCAGGTCCATGCCCGCTCCCTCCCTCGCCGGGGCGCAGGCGCGCGACCCCGCCGGCATTGCATAAGCGTCGTTTGCGCAATCTTCGTCCGATATCGAACACCTGTCAATGAACAGCTCGCGCGACTCTGTCAAAACTGCACGTTGCGCTATCGAACGCACGCACGTTAACGAGCGAAATTTATATATCTAACAAGTGTTTCTTTCTGGACATTTGAGGAATATAATCCCGCAATATCAAAAGGAACCGCTCTCTAACTATGGAATGGTGCGTATGAAGGAAAAGCTGTTCGGGTGGGTCGTCCGCCACCGCAAGCCGATCATCGCGTTCTACGCGGTCGTCGCGCTCGTCTGCCTGTTCTTGCGGCAATTCGTGGGCGTGAACTACGACATCACGAGCTACCTCCCCGACGAGGCGGCATCCACCGTGGCGCTCAACACCATGGGCGACGAGTTCGACGGCGACATCCCCAACTGCCGCGTGATGGTGCCGAACGTCTCCATCGCCGAGGCGCTCAAATATAAGAAGAAGATCGCCAAGGTCGACGGCGTCGAAGAGGTGCTCTGGCTCGACGACTCGGCCGACATAGACCAGCCGCTCGAGACGCAGGACGCCGACACCGTCGAGACCTACTACAAAGACGATGCCGCGCTCTTCAACGTGACGATCGACACCGAAAAGCAGATCGCCGCCACCGACGCCATCCGCCAGATCGTGGGCGACGAAGGCGCCATCACGGGCTCTGCCATGTCCAACGCGCTCGCCACCACCTCCACCGAGAGCCAGATCAGCATCATCACCGCGGCGGCCATCGCCATCATCTTCCTGATCCTGGTGATCACCACCAACAGCTGGGCCGAGCCCGTCATGGTCCTTTTGGGTCTGGGCGTGTCGGTCTTCATCAACTGGGGCACCAACCTCATCTTCGGCGAGATCAGTTTTGTCACCAACTCGGCCGGCTCCATTCTGCAGGTGGCCATCGCACTCGACTTCTCGGTCTTCTTGCTGCACCGCTTTAACGAGGAGCGCGGCAAGCACGGCTCCGTCGAGCAGGACATGATCCAGTCGTGCTGCATGAGCTCGGTTGCCGTGTTCTCGTCGGGCTGCACGGTGTGCATCGGCTTTATCGCGCTCGCGGCCATGCAGTTCAAGATCGGCCCCGACCTCGGCCTGGCGCTCGCCAAGGGCATCGCCATCAGCCTGGTCTCGGTCTTCTCGTTCACGCCGAGCATGTTCGTGCAGTTCGACAGCTTTGTTCAGAAGACCAAGCACAAGCCGTTCATCCCGCCCCTGGGCAAGTTCGCGCGCCTGGTGCTCACCGTCTGCATCCCCGCGGCCGTGGTGATCCTCGCCGTGGTCTACCCCGCGCGCACCGCCTCCACCTCCACCGACATCACCTACTACTACGGCACCTCGCACATCTTCGGCACCGATACGCAGCTCGGCCAAGATATGGAGAAGGTCAAGGACGTCTTTGGCAACTCCGACACCTACGTGGTACTCGTGCCGCGCGGTGAGGTGAGCCAGGAGCAGGCGCTCTCCGATGCGCTCAAAAAGCTCCCCGAGGTCAAATCGATCCAGAGCTACGTCGACGTGGCGAGCCCCTACATCCCCTCGGGCATGGCGGAGGAGTCCACGCTCAGCCTGGTGGAGAGCGAGAACTACAGCCGCCTCGTGCTCACGGTGACGGTCCCCTACGAGGGCTCCTCCACGTTCAAGACCGTCAAGAAGATCCGCAAGATCGCCGATGAGTACTATCCCGGCAAGGCGATGCTCGCCGGCGAGGGCGTCTCGACCACCGACCTTAAAGACACCATCACGGTCGACAAGGACAAGGTCGACCTCATCGCCGTCGTGGCCGTGTTCGTGGTGCTGCTCATCGCCACCAAGTCGATCTCGCTGCCGATCATCCTCGTACTCGTGATCGAGACCTCGATCTGGCTCAACTTTGCCGCACCGCTCTACACGGGCATGAACGAGTTCTTCTTGGCCTACCTCATCGTGAGCTCCATCCAGCTCGGCGTGGCCGTTGACTACGGCATCCTCATCGCTGACCGCTACCGCGAGGATCGCGTGACCATGCACAAGCGCGAGGCCATGCTCGAGACCATCGAGGCCTGCACCATCCCGGTTCTGACCTCAGGTTCAGTACTGCTCATCTGCGGATTCCTCATCCATGCCATCTCGAGCCACGGCGTGCTCAAGCAGATCGGCTGGTTCCTCGGCGTGGGCGTGAGCATCTCGCTCGTGGCCGTGCTCTTTGCCCTGCCGGGCTTTTTGTACGTGCTCGACGGCGTGATCGGCAAGACCACGCTGCATTCCAACTTTTTGCCCAAGGACACCGAGGCACCTCTGGCGCATGGCACGGGTAGTGATACCGCCGTACCCGCCGTGGCAGCCAGCGCCGACGCATCGGTCAGCACCGAGCCCGCACAGGCCGGCGCACAAGCTCAGTAATTCACCCAAGAAGGGACTTAAAGCATGAACAGCGCAACGAACAACACCCCTCAGGAGCTCGAGAGCCAGCGCGATCTCGTGCGTCGCCCGCGCAAGCGCATCGCCGCCATCGCCGTGGCGGCCGGCCTGGCCGTGAGCCTGGCCGTGCCAGGAGCCGTCGTCTTTGCCGAGGGCGTGGGCTCCACCGCCACGAGCACCGCGACCGAGCAGAGCGCGAGCGCAAGCACCGTGGGCTACAAAAAGAACCAAGTCGTCTACGTAAAGACCGATGCCGACGGCAACCGCTCGGGCGTCTACGTGGTCAACAGCTTCGAGGCGGCCAAGGGCGCCAAGATCAGCGACGCCGGCGAGTACACCAAGGTCACGAACCTCTCGACCACCAAAAAGCTCAAGGACAAAAACGGCGCCGTTGCCGTGACCGGCCAGGGTGTACAGGACTTTGTGTACCAGGGCGACCTTAACAAGAACACCGCCATGCCGTGGAACGTGACCGTGAGCTACCAGCTCGACGGCAAAGACGTGAGCGCCGAGGAGCTGGCCGGCAAGAGCGGCAAGCTCACCATGAAGCTCAAGGTCGAGAAGAACGAGAGCTACACCGGCGGCGACTATGCCGACAACTATCTGGTGCAGATCACCGGCTCGCTCAAGAACAGCGAGGCGCACGAGGTCGAGGCCGAAGGCGCCACGACCGCTGCCAACGGATCGAACACGCAGCTCACCTACATGGTGATCCCGGGCACCACCGGCGACTACACCATCAGGGCCGACGTGGAGGACTTTGAGTTCGACGGCTGGCAGATCGTGGGCGTGCCGCTGAGCCTTGCCATGGACATCGACTCGAGCAGCATGGACACGAGCAGCTTAAAGGAGCTCTCCGACGGCATCGCCACGGCCAACAGCGGCGCAGGCCAGGTGGCGAGCGGCGCCAAGACGCTCGCGGCCTCGCTCGAGACGGCCAACAACGGCGCGGCCACGCTGGCCTCGGGCGCAGCGCAGCTCGATAGCGGCGCGGCCACGCTCAGCAGCGGTGCCACGACCCTCGACAACGGCGCGGCCACGCTCAGCAGCGGCGCCGCCACGCTGGCAGACGGCACGCAGCAGGTGAACGACGGCGCGAGCACGCTTACTTCGCAGCTGCCCACGCTCACGAACGGCACGCAGCAGCTCGCCGACGGCGCCACGAGCGTGAACACCGGCGCCGGCAAACTCGCCACCGGTGCGGGCTCGCTTGCCGCCGGCCTCACCAAGCTGCAGGGCAGCGCGCAGAGCATCTCGAGCGCCATCAAGTCGGTCGACGAGGGCTCGCAGGCCTACGCGGCGGGGCTTTCGAGCAGCATCGAGAACACGAAGAAGCAATCCGAAACCGACCAACAGGCGCTTGATTCCGCAAAGACGAACGTAACGTCCACCTCCCAGTCCCTGAATGACACGCTTACGGGGTCGATCACCAAACTGAACAGCGCCCTCAGCAACGCTCAGACCGCGCTCCAGGGAGACACGACCAGCGATCAGGCCGCCGCTGCCAAGGCTGCCGAAACCTCCTCGAACAACGCCGTCGCTAACATCAACACGGCTCGCGAAAAGATCAGCGCGGCCAAGACCGCCTACGCGAACGCGACCGACGACGCCTCGAAGGCAGCTGCCGCCGCGCAGCTCGATGAGGCGGTAGAGGCTCTTAACAAGGCATCCAGCAACGCCTCGGACGCAAGCTCCAACGCACAGAAGGCCCAGAGCGCATCCACCAGCTCCGCCAACGTCCAGACCGCCATCAACAACATCGCCGGCGCCCAGCAGGGCCTCAACTCGCTCGCAGGATCGCTCCCTACGGCTCTCAACACCCTAACGGGCCAGGTCGGCGAGCTCGCCCAGACCTCCGCAAACTACGGCGGCACCCTTGGCGCCATCGAAGCACTCCAGGGCGCCTACAGCGGCTACACCACGGTGCAACCCGGTAAGCAGATGAGCCTCGCCGGTGCTATCTCGGCCATGAACAGCTCCATCAACCCGGCTGAGCCCAGCACCGAGAACCCCGGCCTCGTTGCCGGCATGACCTCTGCCGCCGAGGGCGCCTCGACGCTCAGCACCGGCGCTTCCACGCTTGCCTCGGGCACCAACACGCTCTCCGCGGGTGCCACCAAGCTCAACAGTTCCATGCCCGCGCTCACCAAGGGCGCAACCACGCTTGCCGCTGCACTTAACCAGGTAAACGACGGTGCCGGCTCGCTCGCTTCGGGCGCTCAAACGCTCGCCGGCGGAACCAGCACGCTCGCCTCGGGCGCAAAGACCCTCGCCAACGGCACGAGCACGCTCGCCTCGGGCGCAAAGACCCTCGCCAACGGCACGCAGCAGCTCGCCGACGGCGGCAACACGCTCGCCAGCGGCGCCGCCACGCTTGCCGCCGGTACGCAGACACTCGCCGACTGCACAAGCGATCTCGATACGCAGGTCATCGATACCATCAAGGACAAGATCCAAGAGATGCTGAACCCCGAGTTCACGCCCACGGACTTCGTCAACGGCGAGGAGGGCGGCCACGTCAACCGCGTGCAGTTCGTCTACATGACGGGCACCATCTCCAAATAGCGGTCAGGCCGAGATAGCCCACCGCATGTAGCTCGGCCCCGTGCGACAAACATCGCGCGGGGCCGAGCATATTTTTTCCGAGCCGCGCCCTGATCGCGACGCCCATCCGTACCGGGTCATACCTCCAACGCATCATGCGCCCATACGCATACGCGCCCGACCGAGCGTGCGTCTCAACACCTCCCGCCGAGCCGCGCCCGCGGCCCGGCTTTTTTCATGCGCACCGAGCACGCACCCCCGGTCTTGCTCGCTCGCCTCAATTGCCCCGATGAGCATCGTTATCCCTTAATTGGAGAAACGCCGTCAACAAGATCGGAGCATCCACCGAACTGCTTTTTGGTTACGCCGCGTACTCGAATAAAGGCAGGCGCAGAGCCCTATAACATCTCACGATCAGAATTCCAGAGCCCATACCCACAGGCCGCCTCCGTGCCTCGCCCTTTCTTTATGCATCCTTCGGGCGGTGTTCGCCCAGCGGCTATACTGGGAACATCAGAAGCGTTTGCGACGTCGGAGAATCGGAGCCATCATGAACGTCACCGCCATCATCGCCATCGTTGTCGTCTTGGCCGTGCTGTTCGCGGTCGCCGGCATCTACAACAACATGGTCACGCTGCGTAACCGCATCGACAACGCATGGCAGAATATCGACACTCAGCTGCAGCGCCGCAACGACCTCATCCCCAACCTTGTCGAGACCGTCAAGGGTTACGCCAAGCACGAGTCCGAGACGCTCGAGAAGGTTGTGTCCGCGCGCAACACCGCCGTTGCCGCCACCACCCCCGAGGACAAGATGGCCGCCGACGGCGTACTCACCGGTGCGCTCCGTCAGCTCTTTGCCGTGGCCGAGAGCTACCCTGACCTCAAGGCCAACACCAACTTCACCCAGCTCCAGAACTCGCTCGAAGACACTGAGAACAAGGTGAGCTACGCGCGCCAGAGCTACAACGACTGCGTGCTCAAGTACAACAACGCCATCCAGACCTTCCCCGGCGTGATCTTTGCCGGCATCTTCCAGTTCAAGGAGCGTCAGGGCTTTGAGGCCGCCGAGGCTGCGCGCCAGGTCCCGCAGGTCAAGTTCTAAAAGCCGCCTCCCGCATACCGAACGAACCGAACCCCGATCGCCAGCTCCACAGCCAGCGACCGGGGTTCTTTTTATGCCGCGATTTCTAAACCGAGGACCACGCTCGCAACATCCGCAGCAAAGCTCGCTGCATATCGAATGGCAAGAACCCGAATAACCCGCTTGCAGTTCAGGTCTTTTTACCGCAACGTCTAAACAGCCAGCGCACACCGTGCCCTCCGCAGCCCGAGCAACCAGTTAACGCAGCTGCCAGCCCTCAAGCCGAATTCAACTCCCGTTTGGTATTGGTTTTCGCGAAGTTCCCAAATCCAAGTCCCGATTGGTATTGGTTCTAAACAACAGCTCGAGTAGACGGCCATTTCAAGAAGCCGCGACCTGCGGTTTCCGTGGCCTAAAACCGTCCTCTACTCTCGCTCCGTCGAGAAACCAATACCAATCGGGAGTTGCTTTTTTAAACACGGCCAAAACCAATACCAATCGAGAATTGGCGTGCCTCCAAGAACGCATCGCGGACGACCGGCAACCGTCGGCGCCCGCTGCCACCGGTCAGCAACCGCCGCCAAGCCCGCAGCCACACGACTGCGGCAGCAAAAAGGCTCCCGCCGCGCGCATGCGACGGGAGCCTCAGAAATCCAAGCTCTATAAGCTAAGCCAGACGGGTCGGAACCTACTCGCTGATCTTAACGACCCAGCCGTGCTGATCCTCGATGGCGCCGTCCTGGATGCCGGTAAGGGTCTCGCGGAGCTTCTTCATCACGGGACCGATCTCAGTGCAGCCTGCCGAGAAGGTCACGGTCTCGTCGGCGCCATAGACGTTGTTGTCGATCTGGCCGACCGGCGAGATGACGGCAGCGGTGCCGCAGAGTCCGCACTCGACGAAGGCGCCGCCAGCGACCTCGGCCCACTCAACCGGGCGCTCGTCGACGGTGATGCCCAGGTCCTTGGCGACCTGAACGAGCGAGCGACGGGTGATGGAGGGCAGGATCGAGTCGGTGTGCGACTTGGGAACCACGAGGGTGCCGTCCTCCTTGACAAAGAGGAGGTTGGCGCCGCCGGTCTCCTCAACGTAGGTGCGGCTCTCGGAATCGAGATAGAGGTTCTCGGCGTAACCGGCGCGGTGGGCCTCCATGGTCGGCTTGAGGCTCATAGCGTAGTTGAGGCCGGCCTTGATGTTGCCGGTGCCGTGCGGTGCGGCGCGGTCGTACTCAGAGACGCGCAGCTTGATGGGCTTGAGACCACCCTTGAAGTACGGACCGACCGGGGTCACGAGAATGCGGAACGTGTACTCAGGAGCGGGAGCCACGCCGATCACGTCACCGGAGCCGATCATGAAGGGGCGCACATAGAGCGTGGCGCCCGAGCCGAAGGGCGGAACCCAGGCGGCGTTGGCGGCAACAACCTGCTTGACGGCCTCGACAAAGCGGTCCACCGGGAAGGGCGGCATCTCGAGGCGCTCGGCGGAGCCGTACATGCGCTCGGCGTTCATGTCGGGTCGGAAGCACACGATGCTGCCGTCCTCGGTGGTGTAGGCCTTGAGGCCCTCAAAGACCTCCTGGCAATAGTGGAAGATGCCGCCGCACTCGGAGATGTGCATGGTGTGGTCGGAGGTCAGGCCGCCCTCGTCCCACTCGCCGTCCTTCCAGTGAGCCTCGTAGCTGTAATCGGTCTGCATGTAATCAAAGCTGAGGTTGCCCCAGTCCAGATCCTTCTTTTCAACTGCCATGGTTGCTCCTTACTGCAATTTCAGATTCTCGTGAACCCGCAGCTCAGAAGCAGCGTTTGGCAGCGTCGCAACATCGCGGGCGCGGCGCGTAGTAACCGCACGCGCGAATCGCTGCCGCCCGTGACCCGGGCCGGCGCGTTCACATTGTTCGAGATTGTACTCCCCTGCTTTGAACAAAAGTTCAATTTCTTTAGCGTGTTAAAGTTTTTTCGCGCGATTTGCACTCGCACGGCTGTTTTTTGGCGAAATGAGCGCGACCGTCCCGCATCGATTGCGCCATCCGACGGTGCGGAAGAGCCCGCACGAAAGGTGACGCCCGCACACAGCCACGAGCGCGAACCTGCCGAGAGCGCGGCGTTTTGCAGCACGAGCGACTCGCCCCGCACGCCGCATAAGATTGAATGCAGCCCACATACCGCATTCCTGCGCTTCCGCCCATCGGCCGCCCCTTCACCGGGCGCACGTTCCAACTGCCACGTGAATTTTGCTGAACGGCAGCGTTTGGCAAAGCCCGAAGAAGGTCGAAGAGGTCGAGGAAGAGACGGCCGCTTGAAAAAGCGCGTCGGGAAGGCGGGCGGATAACTCAACGTATTCAGGCTCTTCCCGTGGATTCGCGGCGGAGTTCCGGCGCGTTGATTAGGATGAAACCACGTCACCGCGCGCGAGGAGGTCCGCATGGGCAGCAAAAAGAAATCCGCTCGGGCGGCACAGCGGGCCGCCTTTGAGTCGCAGCTTGGCGACGAGCTCGGCAGCGTCTTTGCCCGCGAGGACGCCCGACAGCAAGCCGCAGCCGAGCAGCGCGAGGAGCATCGTCGCTACAAGGCCTGCGAACGCAAGAAGCGCTACCCCTCGCGTACCGAAGCCGAGGCCGCGATCGTCGAGTGCCGGCGCCATGGCTCGCGCGATCTCCATTGCTATAAATGCGATTACTGCGGCGGCTGGCACCTCACGCACAAAGCCGCGCGCTGACCCGCATAAAAAGGCCCCGTTAGACCAGTGCTGACATATAGGCGATGCCACCGTATAGCGCGCCTTTGACGAACCCGAATCCTTTAACAGGGAGCTTTTTGCGGAAGTGAGATACGGTTCACTTCCGTTACGAAGACGCAAGGGAAAGCGAAAACGACCGGAGCGCTCAACAGCGAGGCGGCGCGAGAGGCTATACTAGCCGCGATGACCGCATCGGACACGATGGGAGAACCATGACCGCTTCGATGGAGCGCGAGCACCTGACCGAGGACCTGCTGAAGCGCCTGCTCGCCAGCACGAGCATCGAGTCGTACCTTGGCGAGGCCGCCACGGTCGAGCAAGACCTGCCGGCTTTTCTAAGCGAGCTCATCCTCGCGCGCAGCATGAAGCGCTCCGACGTGTCCAACGCCTCGGGCCTCAACTCCACCGTGGTCTACGACATCTTTTCTGGCAAAAGCCGGCCCGGACGCGACCACGCCATTATGCTCGCTCTCGGCATCGGCTGCTCGTTGGCCGAGACGCAGCGTCTGCTCAAGCTCGATGGCGTGCGGGAGCTCTGGTCCAAGGACCGCCGCGACGCCATCATCATCTGGTGCATCCAACAGGGCATGAGCCGCGCACTCACCGACGATGAACTCTACCGGCTGGGCGAGAAAACCCTTCTGCGTACCGGTTCGCTAAGGTAGCACGGTGTCAGGCCGATAGGCATCGAGAACTGCGGAGCAGGCTATCTGCCTGCTGTTTCCGCAAAATTCGGATTTAGATAGGCTGAAAACCCGCAAAATTCGAATCCGAACCATAGAGACGTCGGGCGCGCCGCCTGAGAGAGCCGTGCGGCCGAACAGGGCCTCGTTTTTTACAAGCTCGAGCACGCCATACGTCGTTCGGCACTCAAGCCCATTCCCCATTTCGCAGTCATGCCCGACGCCGTACGCGCAATCACCCCCGTCCACGTGCATAATTCAGTTGGCAACTGAATACTTAAACCGACACTTGGCCTATCGTTGAGCAGTTAGCCGCGCGGAGGGAGGAACCGTTGAACGACAACCAGCTCATGCATGCCATGAGCATCGACGACACGTATCGCGTTGAGCGCGTGCTGGCACGCGGCGAGACCGGCGTGACCGAACTGGTAACGATCGACGGCGCCGGCCCCTTTGTACGCAAGAAGATGGAAGCGAAACCGGCCAACCGACGCGTCTGGGCGGCTCTCGGCGCCTGCGAATCGCCGCGCCTGCCCCACGTTGAGGCGAGCTATGAGTTACCCGACCAATTTGTAGTGGTATACGACTTTGTTCCCGGCGAAACGCTCGAGTCCCTTGTGGCGCGGCGCGGCGCCCTTGCCGCCAACGAGGCCGTGCAGGCTGCCCGCGGGATCTGTGAGGCCTGCGCTGAGCTACACGCACACGGCGTGATCCATCGCGATATCACGCCCACAAACGTCATCCTCTCGGCCGACGGCGCGCACCTGATCGACCTCGGCATCGCGCGGATGCGCGTTGAGGGCGCGAGCAAAGACACGACCTCGCTCGGCACCTGGGGCTATGCTTCGCCCGAGCAGTACGGCTTTGCGCAGACCGACGCCCGCAGCGACGTCTATTCCATCGGCCGCGTGCTCGGCTACCTGCTCACCGGCGTACGTGCGGGCGACGACGACTTTGACGCCGCGCTTGCAAATGCCTGCCAAGGGGAGGCCGCTGCGCTCGGGCGTGTTGTCGAGCGGGCCTGCGCGTTCGAGCCGAGTGCAAGGTACCAAAGTGCAGGAGAGATGGCCGCTGCGCTGGCGGGAGCTGAGAACCCGCGCGATGATATTGGCGGTTCAACGCCGGCCTCTACGTCTGCGAACTTTGAGAACAGCGCAGGTGGCGAGGCTCGTCTCAATGCTAACGACGCCATCGATGCGACAGACAGCCGGGGAGCAACCACGAAGGCAACGAGCACCGACCGGGGCTCTGTCGCGAACGTAGGTGCGGGGGCTGCAATCCAGACGAATCTGACCGGCCCCACAAGCACTCCCGACCCCGTATGTCGATTGGAATCCGCAACAGACCCGGACCAAGCACCCGACACGGGCGAAGAAGCAGCCGTCGACAGCGCAGCGACTTCTGGCACCCTGCCGACCACTGCGGACCAGCCGTCGGCATCCCCAAACGCAAACCGCACGCGCAAGGCAAACCGCCGACGCGCGGTCATCATTGCCGCAATCGTCCTGCTCGCCGCCGCCGCAGTGGCACTCGGCATCGCCTACGCAACCGGCGCCTTCTCGACGCCCGCGAGCTCGCCGGATTCAACCGCCGTCAGCAAAGGCACGACCGCTCCGAGCGCAACCAGCGCGAGCTCTTCGGCATCCAGCACAGACTCGAGCTCGGCAGATGCAGACGCAGCCACCGGCACGCAAGCGACCCAAAATCCGCTCGAAGTCGTCGAGTCCGGCTGGTCGCTCGACTCGATCAACTACGTGAGCTGCGCGTTCATCATCAAGAACACGAGCGACAAGCATGTGCGCTACCCCACCGTGCACATCACCGGGCGCGACGCCGAGGGCAACATCGTCTTTACCGACGAGGAAGTGCTGAACATCGTCGCCCCGGGCGAGTCGCTCTCGGCTTCAGCGATTGCTGGCAATGGCGACGGCGGCGACACGCCGGCAACCGTCGACATCACAGTCGAGCAACCGAGCTCAGACGATATCGTTGCGGCAGGCAAAACGGCCACGTTCAGCGTGAACAACGTGCGCGAATCGCGTAAGAAGAACGAGGCCGTCTTTACAGGCGAGGTCACGACCGAGACGGACGCCACCGGCGATGAGGACGGCGACGTCGCGATCACCGTGATCTTTCGCGACGCCGACGGCAAGATCATCGGCGGCGACACCGACTACGCCACCCGCCCCGCCGTGGGCGCCTCGGCCCCCTTCCAGCTCGACATCGTCAACATCCCCGACTACGCCACCTACGAAGTCTCCGCCGTGGTGTGGTAGCGGGCAGAGCGCAGGCGTTCGATCTCTGCCAAAAGGAATGCCGTTCAACTCGAAACCATTTCCCCAATCGGTCGCCTATTGCCTACACGCCACACCTTCAAGTACATATTTATCTGTAAGCAATTGCCCCCAGCTAATCATTAGGATCAACATGACAGAAAACGAAGATGCGCCAACGGAAGACAACGCTTTCAACGAGCCCAAATCGGGTTCATCGGTCAAACTCAACCCGCTGACTCCCGCTCAAATCGAAACGATTCGACGACAGAATACCAACGTCGAAAACACCTCGGAAACGAACGTCAAAGAAGCCCTGAAAGACGCTTCTCATCGTTTGAAAGTGGCTCAGATGGAGGCTGAAACGAAGCGAGTCAAACAAGGAGAAGGGACTCTGACCACAGGCAAAATAGCTAGAGATATCGCTGGGGCTTTCGCCGGCCTGGCCAGAGTCTTCGCAAGCGCCTTTAAGTTCGTCTCCGGAATGCCCAGGCTTTCGGTAGCAATCGCCTGTCTTGCCGTCCTTCTTTTCGAAACAACGTTCGGTGGGCTAATCACCCACAGCGCCAAAAAGATCGGTTCGACCGTCTCTGACCTTTTGAGCACCTACATAAGCCAGCCTGCCGAGCGAAACGCAAACAAGAAGCCCGCTTCAATAAATAAGACTTCCCTCAAAACGGCGGTAAGTATCGGAGAGCTCACCGACGCCTCCACATCCTACGCAGGCATTGCGGTTAAAACCAACGACAAACAAGAAGCGGTCTGCCATATCTATTACGAAACCACCGTCAACGCATATGTCGATACCAGCGCCATCGACTTCGATGTCGATGATGAGAATAAAACCATTACGCCGATCCTGCCGGAGCAGCAGCTAAACGTTGAAACTCCGTCCACAGGATCCATCACCTATTTTGAAGATAACCCTGATATTTCATCGGATGAGGCCCTGCGCATTTGCAGCAAAGACGCTAAAAACGACGCTGCGGACAACAACGCGCTCGCAACCTGCGGAGAAGCGAACTTGAAGAAAACAATCGAGGCTCTGCTCAACCCCATCCTCACCGAGTCCGAATACACGCTTTCTTGGTAAGGGGAAAACTATGAAAAAGAAGAAAATCGCCCTCATCGTCTTTGCGGCAGTCCTCATCGTCGGGGCAGTAGTCCTCTTTACATACCTCACCACCGGACAAAGCCAAACCGAAACCACCAAAGAGGTCGCATCGACTCGTAAGAAAACGGATCTCAGCAGCATCAACGACGTAGCGAAACTCATCACGCTCGAAGCACGTTACCACGACGTCTCGAAGTTTTCGTACGATGCCGACGAAGGTATTACCGGCCTCGGGCGTCATGGCTACAAAAAGGCCTGGCGCGAATATGACGCAAAGGCCCGTTTTGGAATCAACGCAAGCAAAGTCAAACCCATAAGAGATGGAAACACTGTCACTATCGAGATGCCGCACGCGGCGCTCGTCGGCGAACCAAAGATAACCAAGATGTACGGGCTCATTTCGGAGACCGGCTTTCTGACCGACTTCTCCGCCGAGGACGAGCAGACAATGAATCGCTTAGCTCTCAAGGACATTAAGAAGAAGGCCAAAAACGACACTTCCATGATTAACCAGGCAACCGAAAACGCTCAGAAAATTCTGAAGCAGTGGGTGCAATCGATGGGAAAAGCCTGCGACGAAGATCTTGCGGTCGAATTTAAGCTCGTCGATTAGCAGATAAATGTGAGCAACGACCGAGGCCGGCAATAACTGAAGCGACCTTGCCGCAATCAAAACTTAGCTTCTCGAGTCTAATAAACACAGCCGGACGAACTCCTTCCCAAGGACAGCATCGCGAATCTCAGCTCACTCCATGCCGCCAATAAAGAACTGCCCCGTTTCACTTCCTCTGATTACACTCTAACGGAAGTGAACGGTGTCTCATTTCCGTTAGACAGCGAATTGCGGAAGTGAAATGAGCTTCACTTCCGTTCATGAGCGAATAACGGAAGTGAGTTAAACTTCACTTCCGCAACATCCTGCAAAGGGGAAGTAAATCGAGAGGAGCGACTGAGATGAATCGCCAGTGGCCAGCAATCGGTTTTGAAGAGCTTGCTTGGGAAATCGACCCAGATGCTCTCACATTTATCTCCAAGACCCAGCGCCGAAAGATCAGCTCGACCTATCGAGCGGCCCTTCCGCTTTTTATTGCGGAGCGACATGTAGAGGTTCCCTCGAGTCTTTCTGCACGGATATCCGATCTGCTCGTTCGCCTTGCACGATTCGATGCCGGGCAACAAGCTCGCGGCTACGACCTCCCGGCCATGCTACTTAGGAGCGAGTCGTCTGCAAGCTCGCAAATCGAGAACCTGACCTCGAGCGCGCGCAATGTCGCGCTGGCCGAGCTCTCTTCCGACGTGCCTCATAACGCTAAGCTCATCGCGGGCAATCTCGAGGCAATGCGCTCGGCGCTTGCTTTTGAGGGCCCCCTCAGTACCGATGCGATCCTACAGATACATGCTGTTCTTGTTAATCACGACGGTCAAAGCTTTGGCGGCGCGCTCCGTGAGGAGCAGGTGTGGATCGGTGGAGGAGCATTCAGCCCGCACGCCGCCGAGTACGTACCTCCCCAGTATTCGCGCGTGCCGGCCTATCTCGATGACCTCATTGCGTTTGCAGCACGAGACGACGTCTCCCCCGTTGTTAAGGCAGCGATTGTCCACGCTCAATTCGAGAGCATTCATCCTTTTATCGACGGCAACGGCAGAACGGGTCGCGTGCTACTTCATATGCTTTTGCGCGAAACCGGTGTCCTGAGCTACGTAACGCTTCCGGTCTCTGCGGGGCTGCTGCACGACGTCGATGCCTACATGGCATCGATCACGGCCTATCAGCAGGGCGATCCCGTTGCGGTGGTAGAGCAGCTCGTTGATGCGCTCGAGATCGCCCTTATGGTCGGCGGCCTCGTTTCTTCAAAAATGGACGAGCTCATTAATGGCTGGGATCTGCAATTTACGGAGCGCAAGGGGTCGAGCATTTACCGCTTACCGGCCGTTTTGATGGAACAGCCCGTTGTGACGGCGGGATACCTCTCCAAAAAGCTCGGCCTTACCGAGCGCGCGGCTCGTACCCTGTTAGGACGCGCCTGCGAATACGGCGTGCTGCGATCGATGGGGAACCGCCATCGCGGTGAGTTCTACCAGTCGTATGCAGTCATTGGGGTGCTTGAAGAGATATCCGACGTGCGGGGCATCCGCCGCGTCGTTTCCGGACAAGGCTTGTAGGCGGTCTGCCTTGGAGTGCGTTTGGGACCTTCCGATTTGTGTAGCGGAACATTCATAAAGGCCGTCCGCTACTATCGAGCCAACAGGAAAGGACCGGTCCAAGCGCACGACCTTGAACCGGCCCAAAGCATGCCGCCCTACGCTAAAGAATGGACGACAGCTCCAACGTTTTCGGCACCGTCCCTAGCCTCGAGCCTTAACGATCTCGTAATCGCACGGATCGAACGTTTCTGGATAGTCGCCGGGATTGGACATGTGAAGAATCTCTCCGCCATCGTAATAGCATTGGCAGCCGTATTCCCCAGCCTCACGAGCCTCCTCCTTGGTGTCATAAAGCTCGTCTTCTTCCTCGGTTTCGCCGCTGGAGTAATGAAAAATCACTTTGTACTTCATTTCAGCCCTCCCTGCAAAGACCTTTCTCAACGGTAAATCACCTAGTCAAAGACCTTTTTGAGAGAGTAGTTCTTCTTATAGAAGGCTGAGCTTGCGTCCGAATAATCGCGGTAAATATCAGAAGTTCCATCGGAATATGCACGGTAGACCTTCGTGAGCGCATCTGAATAGTCGCGATAGAATTCAGTGCTCTCGTCTGAGCATTCACTGTAGTCGGCAGTGTCAAAAGCGTCGGAAATAATACCTTCGTAATAGGTGTCGTACAGATCGCCGAAGGCATCTTCGTAAATTGCTCGGTAAAAGTCGTTCGGAAGGTCGTCATCGGCAGCACGATAGTAATCGGTCATCGCGTCATCTACATCGCTGTAGTCCATATCCTTCGCCTGGGCCTCTTCACCGAGAAGCTTGTAATATGTGCGACCATTTTCTTTCGTTCGCTTAAACAGGTCCTCAGTCTGCTTCTCAGCCTCGGCATACCAATCTGCAATGGCACTTTTATTCTGCTTGTAGCTATCGTAGGTGCTTCCCACCTTCTCTTTTGTTGTCGCAAGACTCTCCTGAAGCGATTTGATCGTTTCAGAAAAATCATCCTGAATCAGCTTCAGCTGCTCTTCAGAGGTAGTCGCGGTCTTTTCCGCCTGGGCTCCCGCCTGCCCGGTGTCAGCATTAGATCCGCTCGATTTTGAGTTAGTCACGTTATTGCAACCGGTAATGCTGAGCGCAGCGATGAGCAATACGGGGATAATCAAGTTCTTTTTCATGGCGCAGTCCGTTCAATAGCGGCCGTGGGTACGCCTTTTATTCTGAAAAGCACAGTAGCTGAGTTCTTCAGTTGCCAACTGAATTTGGCCGAACGGTAGCACTTGTTAAAAGCTGCAGAGAAATGGCTGGCTCAACGCGAGCTCAAGAGCCTTATAAGACGCGGGAGCGCAGGCCCCGTCGGGCACTCAAGCGGATTCGAGCTTCTCGCGTGAATTATCCGTACGCGCCGCTCTGTTTAATTAGGATGAAGTACGCGCTAACGCGGCCTTGTGCCCCTGCGCGCCTACGCGAAGTGCGCGCCCTCGCCGTCGTCGGTCTTCTTTTTGCCGAACTTGGCCTTGAGCAGGCCCACGGCCGTGGGGATCACCGAGACGAGCACGATACCCACGATCAGCAGCTCAAAGTGGTCCTGAACCACCTGGAATCCGCCGAAAAAATACCCGAGCAGCGTAAAGAGCGTGGACCACGTAACGCCACCGAGGACGTTGAAGAGCACGAAGGAATGCCACTTCATGCCGCCCATGCCGGCGAGGAACGGGACGAACGTGCGAATGAACGGAAAGAAGCGACCGAGGAAGATGGCGAGATGGCCCCACTTGTCGAGGAACGCCTCGGACTTCTCGATGCGCTCCGGCGTCATGGCCTTGACCTTGCCCGATGCGATGATGCGCTGGCCAAAGAAGTGACCGATCATGAAGTTGCACTGGTCGCCCAGGATCGCGGCGCACCATGCCACGCCGAGCAGCATGAAGATGTTGAAGCTGCCGTCGGCGGCAAAGCAGCCGCTCGCAAAGAGCAGCGAATCGCCAGGAAGAAACGGCATGAACACCACACCGGTCTCGATAAAGATGATCAAGAAGATAAAGCCGTAGGCCGTGAGCGGACCCGCCGCGATCCAGGCGGCGATGGCCGTGCGCGGGTCTTTGAGCAGCTCGATGATGGCGTTGATGAATCCCATGGATACCTCTCTGTCGTGGGTGCGGACACACCCGAGGCAGAAGTATACGTGGGACGGGCAGGTAGGGCCGCGTCTTCACCGAGTCCGTACGCCATTAGCAGCAACAACGCACAAGTGACGGGGCGCTAGAGGGTCTCGACGCCTTCAAACCTCCTGCACGGATCGCCAGCCGACCACTCGATATCAAAAACGATCACGGACTCGCGCTCTTCTTGCAGGCAGTAATACAGCGTAAACGGCGTATCGGGCAGCGGCAGGGAGCGGCACGCAAAGGGTGGGCGCGCGGCAATGTATTCCGGCTCATACACCGCACCCATGCGCGGAAACGAGGAAAGCATCTCGACAGCATGTTCAATGGAGGCGAGTGCCGCCGGATGTATCACGTTCTCATCGATGAACTCGAGGGCATGGGCAGTGATTTCAACCTGCCAGGGCATTGTCTACCAACCCTTTTTCTCACGAATATCGGCGAGAGCGCTGCGGGCATCGCTCGTCTTACCCGCCAAGACGTCCTCATAGCCGCGCATGAGCCCTCGGCAAACCTCAATCTCGCGGCGGCGAGCCTCTTCCCTATAGGACATCGCGCGATCGAACGCGGCGGCATCCATCACGACCACGCTCGCGCGACCGTTGCGCGTAAGGTACAGCGGCTGCTGGGTCTCTTCGAGCTTTTCAATCACAGCCGTCTGATTGCGATTGAATTCCGAAAGCGAGGCAACGGCAGGCATATCGGTCTCCTTATTAAGGCGCAGTGAATCTGCTGCAAGTATACTGCAGATTCACTGCGCTTACGAATCTCCTGCTACGTCAGCCAATTGTTTGGCTATAGTCGCTTTTCTTATATGCGATTAACAGATTAGCACCAACGAGAGCAAGCGCTGAAACGCCCGCCACGGCTACAGCAAACGCCACGCCAGCCGGCTCGCGCGCATTAATCCTAGTGATTCGCTATACTTATGCGACGCATACGGAGCCGAGGCTGGAGGGAGGCCGCCGGTGAGCTTCATCACCACGATTCGCGAGGATATCGCCAACGTCAAGCGCGAGGACCCCGCCGCTCAGAACGGCCTTGTCATCTTCCTCTCGTACCCCGGGCTCCATGCCAAATGGAACCACGTGCCCGAGCACTGGCTCTGGAACCACGGCTGCAAAAGCCTCGCGCGCCTGCTCTCGCAGCTCACGCGCCACATGACCGGCGTCGAGATCCACCCGGCCGCGCAGATCGGCAAGCATTTCTTTATCGACCACGCCATGGGAGTCGTCATCGGCGAAACCACCATCGTGGGCGAGAACTGCACACTCTACCAGGGCGTAACCCTCGGCGGCACCGGCAACGAAACCGGCAAGCGCCATCCCACCCTCGGCAACAACGTGACTGTGGGCACGGGTGCCAAGGTGCTCGGCAACATCACGATCGGCGACAACGTCAAAATCGGCGGCAACTCCGTGGTCGTCAAGGACGTACCGGCCAACTGCACCGTGGTTGGCGTACCCGGGCGCATCATCAAGCGCAACGGCTGCCGCGTGGTCGAAGAGACGTTCGACGCCAAGTGCCATCGCGAATACATGCCCGACGACGCCGCCGAGCAATCGGCGCGCAACCGCGCCTGCATCGACGAGAACGCACGGCGCGTGCACGAGCTCGAAACCGAAGTCGCTGAGCTGCGTTCCCTCGTTCATCAACTCACCGAGCACGTCTCGGGCAACTAGGCTCGGCGCGCTAAACTCGCCCTTCCATAACCAATAACACGATAGTGAGTAGCGGTATCGGCTTTTGCCGAGTAGGCCCCTTCTCGGCAAATCAAATCCGCAGGCAATTTGTCCGACAATACCCTCACTACTCGGGCAAGACGAATACTGCTACTCACTATCGAAAAAAGCATCGTCAAAGGGCCCCGAGAGGTCGTCTCGACAACGTTTCAGCGACGCCGCATCGCCCGCCCGCGCTCTCAGCCGCCCGCGACACGGCCAAATAACCCCTAGTTAATCCACAGATGTAGAAAAGTAACATCTTTGCCGTCTGCCGAAACAATTCGGAAATTCACCCTACAATCCTCGAAGGCGAATCGCGAGACATCTTCGCCGCAGCCCCATGCGGGTCCCGTTTTCCACAAAAGGAGAAACCGCTATATGAATAGCACCCATTCAGCCGAGCGCCCGTTCACGTTCGAACGCGTGCTCGACGCCAAGCTCATCATGTCGATCGTGGCCACCGGCATCATGTCGTTCTCGGGCGTGTGCGTCGAGACGGCCATGAACGTCACGTTCCCAACGCTCATGAGCGAGTTCGGCGTGAACACCGCCACCGTGCAATGGCTCACCACTGCCTACCTGCTCGTTCTTGCCGCCGTGATCCCCACCTCGGGATACCTCAACCGCCGCTTTAAGACCAAGCACGTGTTTTGCTTTGCCATGGTGTTCTACATCGCGGGCATCGTCTGCGGCATGACGGCGCAGGTGTTCCCCATGCTGCTCGTTGGCCGCGTGCTCGAGGGCATCGGCACCGGCGTGGCCCTGCCGCTCATGTTCAACATCATCACCGAACAGGCGCCGCAGAAGAACCTCGGCTTTATGATGGGCGTCGGTTCGCTCGTCACCGCTGTCGCCCCGGCCGTGGGCCCCTCCGTGGGCGGCTGGCTCTCGGAGACCTTTAGCTGGCGCGCGATCTTTGCGGCGCTGCTCCCGCTGCTCGTTATCGCGTTCGTTCTCGGCATGTTCTCGATCCGCCAGAGCCACGAGACCACGACCGACAAACTCGACATCCCCGGTTGGGTCGCGCTCGCCGCGAGTTTTGCCTGCCTGGTGTTTGCCATCGATGAGGGCGCCAACATGGGCTGGACGAGCCCGCTCATCATCGGCCTCTTCGCTGCGTTCATCGTTCTGCTTGCGCTCTTCGTCCGCCGCGAGCGTACCTGCGCATACCCGCTGATCCATCTGCAGATCTTTAGCGAGCACCGCTACGTACTCGGCCTCGGCACCATCGTCTGCATGCAGTTCACCGTGCTCGGCCTCTCGTTCCTGCTGCCCAACTACGCGCAGCTCGCGCTCGGCGCCGGCCAGGCCGAGGCCGGCTCGGTCCTCCTCTTTGGCTGCGCGGTCGGCGCCGTCATGTCGCCCATCTCGGGGCGCATCTACGACCGCCTCGGCGCGCGCACGCCCATCCTCACGGGCCTTGCCTGCGCGCTTGTCGCCGTCGTCGCGCTCGGCGTGCTCGCGCACGGCCTTACCACGCTTGCGGCCACCGGCATCTACGTGCTCTTCGCCTTTGGCCAGGGCATGATGTACGGCACCAACATGACCTCGTCGCTCAGCTTTTTGCCGGCCGACATCAAGGCCGACGGCAACGCCATGTTCACCACGCTGCAGCAGCTCGCGGGCGCTGTCGGCACGAGCGTGGCCGCCGCCATCGTCAACGCGGCGCAGACGGGCGCGGCGAACATGAGCACCGCGACCGTCACCGGCACGCAAAACGCGTTCATCGTGCTCGCCATCGCCGTCTGCTGCTCGATCGCCTGCGCCCACCTTGAGACCCGCGGCCAGCGCAGAAAGTAGCCAGCCGGCACATACCAGCCGCAACAGTAAGGCGGGCGGGACGACACCCAACGTCGTTCCGCCCGCCTTTTGCCTTGCGCTCGAGGCCACGCGCCCCCTCGCGGCAAACAGCCCTTTAAGCGAACTGCGAGTTGTAGAGGGCGGCGTACGCGCCCTCGGCATGGAGCAGCTCGTCGTGCGTGCCCTGCTCGATGATATTGCCGGCGCGCATGACCAAGATCAGGTCGGCGTCGACGATAGTCGAGAGCCGGTGCGCGATCACAAAACTCGTGCGCCCGCGCATGAGCGCCTCCATCGCCCGGCCGATCGCCTGCTCGGTGCGCGTGTCCACACTCGAGGTGGCCTCGTCCAAAATGAGGATCCCCGGATTGTTGAGCAGCACGCGCGCGATCGTGAGCAGCTGGCGCTGGCCCTGGCTGATGTTCTCGGCATCGTTGGCAACGCGCGTGTCGTAGCCCTGCGGGAGCGTGCGCACAAAGTAGTCGACCTGCGCGGCGCGGGCCGCGGCCTCCACCTCGTCGCGCGTAGCGCCCTCACAGCCATAGGCGATGTTCTCGGCGATCGTGCCATCAAAAAGCCACGCGTCTTGCAGCACCATGCCAAAATTCCGCCTGAGCTCGCCGCGATCCATCTCGCGCGTGTTCACGCCGTCGAGCGTGATGCGCCCGCCGTCGATCTCGTAAAACCGCATGAGCAGGTTGATGAGCGTGGTCTTGCCCGCGCCCGTGGTGCCCACGATGGCGATCTTCTGCCCCGGCTCGGCCGCAAACGACACATCGCGCATGAGCGGCTTGTCGGGCGTATAGCCAAAGCTCACATGCTCGAACTCAACGCGGCCGCGAATCGGCGTGGCCACATGCGCCGCCATCTCGGGTGCCGGGTCGGCCTCGATCTCGGGCTCGTCGAGCAGGTCAAACACGCGCTCAACGCTCGCAAGCGCGCTCTGCAGCGAGTTGATGGTGTATCCCATCTGCGTGAGCGGCTCCGACGACTCGTAGATGTACTGAAAGAACGCCTGAAACACACCGACGGTCATCTGCCCATCCACGAGCATGCCGCAGCCGACGACAGCGATCACGATCTGCGAAAGGCGACTCACAAACCGGATGGCCGGGTTCACCGCGTTGGTGAGAAAGTCGGCCCGGGCGCTCACGCGCGCCAGCTCATCCGAAAGCTCGCCCACCCGCGCGGAGCTCTGCTGCTCGCGGTTGAACGTGCGCACCACGATGCGTCCGCTGTAAGCCTCCTCGACCGCTCCCGTGAGCTTGCCCACGTAGCGCTGGCGCTCGGCCGAAACCGCGAGCGTGCGTGCGGCCACAACCTTGGTGAGCACGAGCGCGAGCGCGGAGAACGCCGCGAAGATCGCCGTGAGCAGCGGGCTAAAGCGGAGCATCATGATGATCGAACCCGTCACGCCGCCGATGGCGATGAGCAGGGTGAGCAGTCCGCGCTGAAGCGATTCGGACATCTTGTCGAGGTCGTTGGTCACGCGGCTCACCGTCTCGCCGGGCTTGTGCCCGTCGAAGAAGCTCAGCGGTAGGCGATTGAGCTTGGCGCCCACGAGATTGCGCAGGATCAGGTTGAGGCGCTCGGCAAAGCTCGCCATCACAAAGCTCTGTCCCGTGTAGACAACGGCGGCAAAAGTCCAGATCAGCAGGTAGATAAAGATCTCGCGCCCGCAGTCGTTCCATGTGACCGCAAACGTGCGGCCCTCGGCATGCGCCGCCTGGATCTTTTGCCAGAGCAGGTCGATGATGTGCGCGCTGTAGGCCGGGGCGGCCAGACTGAACACCGTGTAGAGCGACACGCACACGAGCACCACGGCAAAGCGCCAGTGCTGGTCGGCAGCCACGCTCCAGAGGCGCTTGACCGTGCCCCATGCGTCGCGCGGAACCTCGAGCTCGTCTTCCTCATCGTCGCGCAGGCGCTCGCGGCGACGGCGCTCCGCCTCGTCGGCCATGCGCTCGTTCTCGGCAAAGATCTCCTCGGCCGTACGCGCCCGCGGCGTCTCCGCAGCCGCAGCAGCCGCCCCAAGCGTCGCCGCGGCGTCAGCCGCATCGACCGCCGCCTTGTTCTCGAGCTCTTCCCTACTCATGGTCAGCACCTCCCTTCATCTGCGACTCAGCGATGGCGCGGTACGCCTCGCAGCCTTCCATGAGCTCCTCATGCGTGCCCTTGCCCACAACCTGGCCGTCCTTGAGTACCACGATGCAATCGGCATGCAGGATCGTCGACACGCGTTGCGCGATGATGAGCGTCGCCGCCTCGCGCGTCTCGTCGGCCAAGGCAGCGCGCAGAGCCGCATCGGTCTTAAAGTCGAGTGCCGAAAAGCTGTCGTCGAAGATGTAGAGATCGGCCTTCTTCATGAGCGCGCGGGCGATCGCCAGGCGCTGGCGCTGCCCGCCCGAGAAGTTCGTGCCACCCTGCGCCACGTGCGACTCAAGCCCGTCGGGCAGATCGAGCACGAAGCTGCTCTGCGCCACCTCGAGCGCATGGAGCATCTCCTCCGTGCTCGCATCCTCATTGCCGTAGCGCAGGTTGCTCGCCACCGTTCCCGAGAAGAGCCACGCCTTCTGCGGCACGTAGGCAATGCGCCCACGCAGCTCGGCCTGTATAAGATCGCGCACGTCGGCGCCGCAAAACCGGAGCTGCCCCGCCGTGACGTCGTGGAGGCGTAGCAGGAGCTTGGTCACGGTCGATTTGCCCGACCCCGTGGAGCCGATGATCGCCGTGGTCTTGCCGCGCTCGCAGGTAAAGCACAGGTCGCGCAGGGTATCTTCGCTCGCATCGCCAAAGCGGAACGTCGCGTGGTCGAACTCGGCCACGGGTTCCGTCGCGCTCAAGGCCGCATCGACGCGCCCGGAGCCATCGAGGATCGTCGGCTCAACCGAGAGCACCTCCTCGGCACGCTCAAGGCAGGCGCGCGCACGCGGCAGGGTGAGGATCACCATCTGCGCCATCATGATAAAGAAGAGGATGATCATGGCGTACTCGAGCACCGCCGAGATGCTCGCGATGTTCATGGCATAGGCGCCCACGCGGTCGCCGCCGAGCCAGAGGATCAGCGCCTCCGTGGCGTTGACGATAAAGAAACTCGAGCAGTCGAGTCCGGCAAAAAGATAGTTGACCTTAATGGCCGACTCCGCGTATTCCGAGAACACCGCGTCGAGCCGCTCCTCCTCGTGGCGTTCCTTGTTGAACGCGCGCACCACGCGCACGCCGATGATGCTCTCGCGCAGCACCACGTTCATGCGGTCGATAAAGCCCTGCAGACGAATGAAGATCGGCGCGGCTTTGCGAATGGTGAGCACGGCGAGCACGAGCACGATCGCCACCACCACAAGGAGCGTGGCGCCCATGCTGGCATCGATTCTGAACGCGAGCGCAATGCCCACCACGGCAAGAAACGGCACCGGAAGCACCATCTGGCAGGTCATGATGATCGATTGCTGCACCACGTTGACGTCACCGAGCGAGCGCGTGATCATCGAGCCCGTGCCGAACTCCTCAAAATCGCTGGCCGCGAGCTCGAGCGACTTGTCGTAGATGGCGCAACGCAGGTCGCGCGACACGAGCGAGGCCAGACGCGACGCCAGGTAGCAGCCGAGCACCGCGCCGCCCGAGGCCATGGCCGTGGCCGCGAACATGAACACACCGTTCTGCAGGATCTTGTCCATGTTGCCGGCCGAGATACCCTCGTTCACCATGTTGGCGAGCATGGTGGGCACGAGCAGCGTGCCCGTGCAATCGATGAGCATCACCGCGAGCGTAACGGCAACGAGCACCTTGTACGGTTTGAGAAAGCGAGCGAGCACCTTCATTTACGCGCCCACCTCGCTCTCGCCTTCGGTCATGCGCGAGAGCTCGAGCGCGAGTGCATCGGCATAGCGACGCAGGAGCGCCACCAGCTGCCCGCGTTCCTGCAGGCTCAGGGCCTCGAGCGCGCGGAACTCGGCCATCGCGGCGGGATCGACGAACTGCTCGGATAGCTCGCGCCCGGCATCGGTGAGGCTCGCCATCTTGTTCTTGCGGCTCCCCTCAACGAACGACAGCTCGATCAGCCCCTTGCCCTCGAGCGACTTGATCGCCGAACTGATGGTCTGTTTGCTGTAGGCCCACTCCCCGCACATGGTGCTGAGCGCAGCCGTGCCCCCGTTCTTGGCGATGTCGAACATCAGGCAGTACGCGCAATCCGAGAGCCCGGCGTTGTGCGCGATGATGCTGTAGAGCCGGTCGATCTCGTTGTAGCTGTGATAGAACTCCCCCAAGAGCTCGTCGACTGAGCGCTCGGCCATGTTCATCCTCCTCTATCGATAATCCGATTTTGGACTAAGTGTAGTCCGAGTTCGGATTAACCGCTAGAGGTAGTCCGAATTCATACTTTCTTGATTAATGCGATCGCTGGTCAATGGAGCTTATGCTTTAAACTGAAGTTCGTATTTGTTTCGACCTCGTTCAGTAGGGATTTCTCATGACAAAAAAAATCATAATCCAGCAGAAGAACCAAGGCTGCACGCGTGGTTGTCTCGTGCTCTTCGCCTGGGTATTCGTTGTTTGCATGGCCATAGCCATCTTGGCCTACGTTGGAGCCATCGCAGCCGGTATTGGCCTGTGGTTCCTGATCAGATATGTCTGGCGCCAATACGTTCAGCAGAAGCCCGATTCTGGGCTCGTTCAGCGGGGACTCAAGATGGCCCCAATCACCCGCAAACTTCTCGCCGGAGTTTTATGTGCGCTCATTTCACTCTGCCTGCTCGGCGCCCTCTCTGGCATGGGCAAGCAGAACAACACGACCGGCACCACCGAACAAACTCAAAAACAAACAGCCGCGGACAATAAGACGAAAGATACGTCCGCGAAAAAGTCGGACAGCAGCAAGGAAGCCGACGATGCGAACGCTGAGCAACCCGAGTCGCAGGAATTCGACACAAGCTCATACTCTCTCAAGGTTGAAGTCTCTAAGCCTACGGCAGGTCAGTACAAGGCAATCATCTCCGTCTACGGTAATTCCGATGCCGATTTTTCGAACATGCGCCAGTGCATCATTGACGCAGCTGAGCACTACGAGATGGCGGAAGACGCCACCGCAATAGGCACCGAATTCGATAGGATCATCGGTAGCGAAGGCGGATCCGGTTCAACTTGGAACGACGGCGGCATCATCACATCCGCACCAAACGAAACCGAAAACTACTACAGGGCAGACTTGTATGTAACGCGATAACGTAGCGGAACAGACCACCAAAAGGAGCGTTCGAATAATGTTCGGACGCTCCTTTTATCCTAAAAGCCTATACGCCATAGCATACGGCTTGAGATTCTGGGACGCGCCAAATATAAAGCCGCCGACGCATGGGAGACTGCGCCGACGGCCTTATAACCGCATTATGTGGAAACGCGCAAAAAACTACGCTGCGGGAGCGAGCTCCGGAACAACCTCGACGGCCTCGACAACCACGGTCTTGGGGAACAGGTCATGCACGCTCTTGCCGCCGAGCCACGCAAGCTCAACGAGCTCTGGCATGGTGGTCACGAGCTCGGAGCAGTCGGAGAAGTGACCCTTCTCGTTGAGCTCAGAGCAATCCTGAACGCGCCAGTAGCCGTCGGTGTGCGTCACGTAGTACTGGTGATCGTCGATGGTGAGGAACGCGCGCGTCTTGGCACGCAGATACTTCAGAAATCCCTCAAAGTCCGTATCGACAGCCGCTCCGGGGTTGAACATGACCGACCTCCTGGTCTCATCGGGCGCACGCTCAGCCGAACCGCGCCGCATCAGCTGGGTAGTGACATCAGTAAAGCCCGTTTCCAACTAACTTGGCAGCAGATTTAGGTGAACCGCGCGGTCGGCGTCGGCGAACGGGATAACACGTTTTTTCAATCACGGCATATTCATAACGTCCCATCGCCACCCGCAACCAAAAGCGCAGCTACCGCTCTTCTCACACGAGCTGGCAACATTTGTTTAAACGCAGACCCCTTGCGGGTATAACCGCCCCGTCGGGCGCAATGCACACCCGATCGCTCCAACAAAGAGAGGACCAACCATGGACGCACTTGAATGCATGACCACGAGGCGCAGCTGCCGCTCGTTCAACGATCAGCCCGTTCCCGCCGAGACCGTCGACAAGATCGTCGAGGCCGGCCGCTTTGCCGCCAACGGCATGGGCAAGCAGGCCGCCACATTCGTCGTGGTGAGCGACCCCGAGACCGTCGCCACCCTCTCGCGCATGAACGCCCAGATCATGGGCGCCCAGATCGACCCGTTCTATGGGGGCAAGACCGTCGTGGTCGTGCTGGTCGACAGCTCTGTGCCCACCTGCGTTGAGGACGGCGCGCTCGCCATGGGCAACCTCATGAATGCCGCGAACGCGCTCGGCGTTCAGTCCATCTGGGTCCACCGTGCCAAGGAAGAGTTCGAGTCCGAGGAGGGCAAGGCGCTCCTCGCCAAATGGGGCCTGCCCGCCGACGGCAGCCTGCGCGGCGTGGGCCACTGCGTGCTCGGCTATAGCGACAACCCGGTCGCAGAGGCAAAGCCTCGTCGCGAGAACGTGGTCTACGTCAAGTAGTCTCGGCTTCCGCACCATAGAGGCTTCCAAATAGCGGGACCCGGCACGCAGCTCATCGCTCGCGCGCCGGGTCCTTTTTCTCTGCAAACGGCTTACCCGCCAGTGGTTTTGCACTCTAGCGCGCCTGCCCGATATGCCGGACCGCAATTCGCGCTCGGCAGGTCCGGCCAGCGCGCCCCGGCCTCGGGTGCGCCGCGCTCCATCGGTCGGTGAACATCCTCAAGCTGGCAGCCGCGGCAGCTCTTCTCTTAAACCGCCGGAACCGTAACGACCGCCGACGTGCGCACCGCCCGCCCGGCGCAACACGCCATCCTGCTACATGTCGATAGTAAAGTCGTCGCCGATAACTTCCTTCGTCTTCTCCTTGCACCAGGTAAGCGGGTTGCTCTGGCGCTTGAGCAGCTCGTTGGCCGAAGCCTCGCTCTCGGTATAGTCCTTGACCATGCGCACCGAGTCTTGGCCGCCGGACCAGTGCTCGATGAGCGGCGTCCACACCACGTCCGCGATTTTCACATGGCGGAGCTTTTTGCCCTTGCCGGTCGAACCTCCCTTTACGCGCTTAAAGGTGCAGCTGAACATGCCCGAGAGAATGCAATCGGGTTTGCTGTAGCCGCTCAAGAAGTCGCCGAGGCCGTACACCACGAGCGTTTTTCCGCCCTCGCCGCTCACCCACTCCATGGGCTGGATCACGTGCACATGACTGCCGATCACCAGATCAACGCCCGCGTCGGCAAGCTCCTGCGCCTCGGCCTTCTGCGTTTCGCTCGGGTCGTTTTGGTACTCCTCGCCCCAGTGCATGTACACGATCACGGCATCGGCCACCTTGCGCGCGGCCGCCACGTCCTTTTGCATGCGCTCCGTCTCGTACGGCACGGCATAGTACTTGTTGGGGAGCTGGTCTTGCGTGTAGCCGTTCTGGCCATAGGAGTACGAGAGAAACGCAAACCGCAGGCCGTTGCACTCCACGATACGGATCTTGTTGCGGTCGGCCTTGTTCTTGTAACTGCCGATTGTCAGGAGCTTGTCGCTCTTTTTGCTCCAGGTCTCCTGCGCGTGCTTAATGCTCGAGACCCACGTGTCGTACGTGTGGTTGGAATTGGTGTTCACCACGCGCCAGCCCGTATCGGCCACGGCATCGGCCATGCTGTCGGGCGTGTTATAGCTCGGATATCCGTTGTAGCCGTAGGCATCGTCACCGCCGAGCGTGGTCTCTTGGTTCACGAACGAGATGTCGTAGCTCTTGACCTTCTTTTTGATGTCCTTGTAGAAGGGCGTAAAGTCGTAGGCCCCGTCGGTGGTGGAGCCCGTGTTGGAATTGGCAAGATCGATGATGTTCTGATTGGCGAGGTTGTCGCCCACGGCGCTAAAGGTCACCTTGCCGTCGCCCGTTTTGGTGGTTCTGCCGGCATCGAGCACCACGGTATCGGCATTCGTCGAGTTCTTGCGGGCGCTCTTGATGGCAGCAGAGAGGCGCTTGGCCGTACCGCTCGCGACCACCTTCTGCGTGGCCGTGAACTCCTTTTTGCTCAAGCCGCCGCTCACAGCGGAGCCGATACCCCAGAGCACGAGCACCACCACGGCCACGCATACGGCCGCAGGAAGATAGCGTCGGAGCACAGAGCCTGCATTCGCACGAGCATGCGCCCTGCCCATCGCGCGCGAGCGGGTGCGCGACGAGCCGCCGACAGAGCTGTGGTTGAGATAATAGCCCGAGCGCGAGCGACCTGTTTTCTTTTGAGAGGAGCCGCTCAGGCGGAGCGAGCCGGATCGGGCAGGCGCCGAACGTCGAAACAAACCCGGCCTTGGCGAGGCGGAACGCCGAGAGCCATTGGCTGAGCTGCCCGGACGCTGACGACGAGGGCCTGGTGTTCGCCGCGCACCACCGCGCTGCGGTTCTCTTCTGCGCGATCCGCTATCACCAAAGGCAGCCACGGCAGACCCCCTTCTTCTCCCCACCGGTTCCTATGACTCAACATCGTAACAAAGCAGGGGGTTCTCGCCGCATGCCACCGCCGAGCGTAAGCGCGCAAAGCGGGAGCGTTGGCCGCAAAGCCTACGACCCGTCTTTGAGCAGGCGCCAAAGCGTGGTGCGGCTGATGCCCAGCACCTCGGCCGCACGCGTCTTATTGCCGCCAAGGTAGTCCACAACCATGCGCGCGATGTCGCACTCGATCTCGGCAAGCGGGCGCAGCACATACAGGTCGGTATCGGAGCGCGGCGTCGAGAACGCCACCGACCGGATCACGCCCTCCTGTGCAAGCACTTCGCGGACGGTCTCTTCGCTCACGTCCGAATCGGCTGCAAGAATAAAAGAGCGCTCACACACCTCGCGGAGCTGCAGAAAGTTACGCGGCCACGCATAAGCCTTGAGCAGGGCAGCCGCACCATCCGAGATGCGCGGGGCTCCAACGCCGAACGCCCGAGCAAGGTAGCGCAGATACCGCTCGGCGCAGGGCACCACGTCATCGCGATTTCGCAACGGCGTCGTCATGCACACGGCGCAACTCAAGCGATCGGCATAGAGCGCCACGGTGTCGCACTCGCCGCCGCCCGGAACGTCGTTGCCGGCAAAGATCACGTGACAGCGCTCGCACGCGGCCGAGGCGCCCACCACGGTGAGCAGCTCGCGGGTACGACGGGCGCTCAGGCCATGGAGCGCGTCAAAGAACAGCGTGGCACCGTTGCGATAGAGCGGCGACTCATGGCTCTTGAGCAGATGTGTCCACGCACGGTCGGTGAGCACATCGCACGATATACGAATAAACGGCTGGTCCGTATAGCTCCCGCCAAGGTAGATAAGCTCAGCTGTCTCGGCTTTACCGCTCCCCGGCTCACCCTCGATCATGATCGGCGCACCCCGATCGTAAGCCTGCTGAACGAGCGGCGCGGGAGCCATCCCATCCGTGGCGACGTAGAGCACAGAGGACTCGATCTCCGTCTGTACCTGTTCTGCACTGAGGTAGTCGATGGCCATAGAGCACCGTTTCAAAATTGAACGTTTTTTCTCGTCTGCAACTATAGGTGCAGACGAGCTGCTCACGCAATATAGTTGCTGTCCCGCATCGCCATCCTGGCGGGACGAACATAAGGCTCTTTTGGCTCGTATTAACCTGCGGACAAGCTTTTTGCCAACTGGGCCCTAGACGATCAACGCCCGGCAGCCCGCTGCCTGGGCGTTTTTCTTGTCAGCAGAGGCACCCAGGCACGCTTGCATCTCTCGGGAATCGGCCGCTTCGCTTCTCGTCCGACGCATTCTCCCGTCCAGCTCAACATAAAAAGCGGCCCGAGCATCTACTCGAGCCGCCTTTCGACTGGCGAATATGCCGCGCAGAACTAGCTGCGGCGGCGAGTCGCAGCGCCCAGCGCGATTGCGGCAATGCCCATGATCGCAACGGCGACAACGGCGATATCCAAAACGTCGCCCGTGGCGGGAATCACCGTGGTCTTGGTGGTCACGGTCTTCTTGGTAGCAGCGGCCTTGGCGTCTGCAGCGGCCTTCTCAGCTGCAGCCTTCTCGGCAGCAGCCTTCTGCTCGGCAACCTTCTCGGTATAGGTCTCCTCGGCCTTCGCCACGGCCTTGGGGAACTTGGCGTCGATAGCCTTCTTCTGCTCGTCGGTCAGGGAGTCGTAGGCCTTCTTGGCAGCCTCGATGGCCTCCTTGGAGGCGTCCGTTGCGTCCACGTCGAGGATCTTTGAAATAGCCTCCTCGGCCGCCTTGACCTCGTCGTCGAGCTTTTCGTACTCGTCCTCGGACTTCTTGAGCAGCTCCACGATCTTAGGGTCGATGGCCTTCTTCTGCTCGTCGTCGAGCGCGTCGTAGGCCTTCTTAGCAGCCTCGATGGCCTCCTTGGAGGCCCCGTCGTACTTGACGTCGCCGATCTTGGAGACGGCGTCCTCAGCCGCCTTGACCTCGTCGTCGAGCTTTTTGTACTCGTCCTCGGACTTCTTGAGCAGCTCCACGATCTTAGGGTCGATGGCCTTCTTCTGCTCGTCGTCGAGCGCGTCGTAGGCCTTCTTAGCAGCCTCGATGGCCTCCTTGGAGGCCCCGTCGTACTTGACGTCGCCGATCTTGGAGACGGCATCCTCGGCTGCCTTGACCTCGCCGTCGAGCTTCTTGTACTCGTCGTCTGCCTGCTTGAGCTTCTCCACAATCTTGGAATCGACGCGCGCCTTCTGCTCGTCGGTCAGGGAGTCGTAGGCCTTCTTGGCGGCCTCGATGGCCTCCTTGGAATCGTCGTTGTACTTAACATCGCCGATCTTCTCGATGAGCTCGGCAACCTCGTCTGCGGCCACCTGATCGGGATTGGGGGCAACAGTGAACTTCTTCGTGGCGGTGCCCGTAAAGTTACCGGTGCCGGTTACGGTAAGCGTGTACTCGCCCGCCTTCGTAGCCTTGTTGTCTGAGACGGTATAGGTCACCGCAAGGCCGTCCACGGTTACGGACTTCACCGTCTGTTCCTGCTCGGCGTCATTGCAGATGAGGGAATCGCCCAGCTCGATCGTCGCGTTGGAGATGTCCTTGCGGGCGATGGTGAACTCGCACGGCTTGGTAGTGGCCTCTTTGTAGTTGGCGGTCTCGGCGACCGTGGCCTTAACGCTGTAGGTGCCGGCATCCGTCGGCTGGCCGCTGAGCGCGTTGCCCTCGGCGTCGTAATAGGTATAGGTCACCGCACCGCCGCTGGTGTTGCCGCTCACGGACGGGCTCTTTGCCTCGTCACCATATGTCCAGCCGTCGAGCGACACACTGGGTGCAATGCCGGCCTTGGCGATGCTGAACTTCTTGGTTGCCGATTCGGGCAGAGCGTAGTTACTGGCTTCGTTGCCGCCCAGCGATACAACAGCCTCATAGTCGTTGCCGGCATTTGTCTCAGCACCGCTCACGGTTGCAGACACGTCGTCGCCCGCGACGGTGTTTCCCAGCGTGCAGGTCGGTGCATGAGACTCGCCGTCATATTCAAATTCGGCGTTGCCCCAGGTAAGCTCGACCACACGTTTGTTGATGTTGGAACCCGCGGTAGTCTGGTTGCCCTCGGCAGCCAGCTCGTAGTTGGCCGCGGAGTCGCCCGTCAGCGCAAGATCAGAGATAACGACGCGCTTGCCATCCCCTGCGGACGGACTCTCAAACACGGCCGTGCCGGTAACGGAAAGGCTGTCGCCCGTCACTTTGCTATCGAACACCGCGCCGCTCGTGACAAGCTCGGCATCGGTCGTTCCGTCATACGTCTTGACCTTGGCTGTAAGCCCCGAGACGGTAACGGCCCGCTTGTTGATGGCGAACTCCACCTCGGCGCTCGCGCTGCCACCGCTGATGCACGCCTTGTAATAGCCGGCACGCACGGCCTCGGTAGCGTCGGCCCACTCATCATCGGGCGTCGCACGGTACTTGTAGGTCACGGACGGAATGGAGAGGTCCGTAGCCTTCCAAGCCTTTTGCTCGGCGAGCGTTCCCACCGTCACGCTTGCGGCCTGACCGTCGTAGGTCTTGCCTTCAGCAGAAATCGTCAACGCGACCTTGCGATCGGTGAGCCCGCAGGCTCCCTCGGAGGCGCCACAGGTAGCGGTCAGCGTAGCACCGTCGGCCGAGTAGCTCCAGCTGCCGTGCTGGTGTGCAAAGCTGTAGGACACGGCCGTGGTGAGCGTGGGATCGCCCTTGCCCGGATCTTTGCCCTCGGCGTAGCCGCCGAACTCAACAAAGTACCCGGTGTATATTCCGTCCTGCCCCGGCTCGATAAGGTCGTTGATGACGTCGGTGCCACTGTTGTTGGCAACCAAGCAAGACTCCCACTTGGTCATCTTGAGAACGTCAGTCACGGACGCAGGCTTGATCTCATCCACGGTCCTGGTGTGGCGGAATGCGTTGGGCTCCCCGTCGCTATGCGTGCTCAGCGGACTGAGCGATTTGCCGGCATCGGGACCACATGCCCAGTAGTAATCGTTATAGGCAATGTCGCGTTGGCCCACGCCCTCCGCGCCATACTCGCGCATGAACTTGAATGCGCCCTCTTTTTGCGGAAGCTCACTCTCGTCGTTGATCTTAGCGCCGCTGCTGTACACCATGATGGTGCCGCCGACCCACGAGCCCTGCTTGCTGATGGCCTGCAGCGCCGCGTACTCGCTATCGCTGGTGATGGTGGCCAGGTAACCCTGCATTCCGTTGTACTTAAAGGTCTTGGCCTTGTTGTAGGCGGCCGACCACGAGAGAACCTCGCCGACCCACATGTAGTAGTGATCGCCCACCTGGGTCAGCTTAGCGCCCTCGGGCAGCTTGGAGGTCTCGTTGCCGTCAGCCGTGACCTCGATCTCGGTGGCATTGCTGGTGCCGCTGAAGGTGAGGGAGCGCAGCTTTTCCTGCGCAGCGGCGGCGGAAGCCACAGCGTAGGTAGCGCTGGTTCCGTTGAGGTCCGTAGTTGAGGCACCCGTGGTGTCGGCGATCTTGCCGGCACCGCTCACCGACACGGTAAGGGTCTTGACGTCGCCCGTCACCTCGGCGGCGGCGAACGTGTTGGATGCGGTGCTATAGCTCCCCAGCGTCACGGACGGGGGGGTTGCGGCCGTCGCGTTCGACGGCGCGGCAAAGGCGGCGATGGCGGCAGCGAGCACGATTCCCAAAGCGCGTTTTTTCATGTTCCCGACTCTTTTCAGATCAACATGCGCAGGCTGTGTGATCAACCTGAATGCATACAGACAGTCGCGGGAATTTTAGACCCACCAGTGCGCGCATCGAAGTTAAAACAAAACTTAAATGGACCGTCGGCGGATTATCGCGGGCGAGCGGCAATACGAAGCCATTAACGAGCCCGAGCGGCGTCGATATACGCTAAGCCATCTGCACATATGAACGCATTGCCGAGGGGCAAGGCGGTTATTGCCCGCCATCTTGGCGAGCGCCCGGCGCCCTAAGCACAGAGGTTCCCCATCAACAAAAAGAGCCGCCCAATCGGACGGCTCAAAAGCTGCGATATATCGGCGCAAGACGCCCTTCTCTACTCCACCGTCACGCTCTTGGCGAGGTTGCGCGGCTGGTCGACGTCGCACCCGCGCAGGATCGCGACCTCGCGCGCGAGCAGCTGCAGCGGCACGGTGGCCGTGATGGGGCTGAACGAGTCGCGCACCTTGGGCACGTAGATCACGTGGTCGGCGATCTTCTTGATCTCCTCGTCGCCCTCGGTGGCCACGGCGATGATCTTGGCGCCGCGGGCCTCGCACTCCTTGAGGTTGCTCACCGTCTTGTCGTAGGTGGGGCTCTTGGTCGTCACCGCGATCACGGGGAACCCGGGGTCGATGAGCGCGATCGGGCCGTGCTTCATCTCGCCGGCAGCGTAGGCCTCGGCGTGCAGGTAGCTGACCTCCTTGAGCTTGAGCGCGCCCTCGTAGCTGATAGCCGCACCCATGCCGCGCCCCACAAAGAGCGCCGAGGGGGCATCCTTGCAGGCGAGCGCCGCCTCGTGGATGGCCTCGGTCTGCGTGTCCATAATGTGCTGGATCTGCTCGGCCGTATCGCCCAGCTCGCGGAAGAGCATGCGCGTCTGCTTGGTGGTCAGGCGGTACTTGACCTGCCCGAGCAGCATGGCGAGCAGCGTGAGGCTCACGATCTGGCCGATAAAGCTCTTGGTGGAGGCCACGGCGATCTCTTTGTTGGCCTTGGTGTAGATGACACCGTCGCTCTCGCGCGCCACGGGGCTTCCCACCACGTTGGTGATGCCGAAGACCTTGGCGCCCTTGATGCGCGCGTCGCGGATGGCGGCCAGCGTGTCGGCCGTCTCGCCCGACTGGCTCACGGCAACCACGAGCGTGGACGGCGTGATAATCGGGTCGCGATAGCGGAACTCGCTCGCGGCCTCCACCTCGCACGGAATACGCGCCCATGCCTCGATGAGGTTCTTGGCCACAAGGCCGGCATGATAGCTGGTGCCGCAGGCGATCACGTACACGCGGTCGATGTCGTTGAGCTCCTCGAGCGAAAGGCCGAGCTCATCGATGTCGAGCTCGCCGGTGGAGCTCAAGCGGCCGACGAGCGTGTCGCGCACCACGCGCGGCTGCTCGTGGATCTCCTTGAGCATAAAGTCGGGGTAGCCGCCCTTCTCGGCCATGTCGATATCCCAATCGACATGCGTGACCTTGGGCTCGATTACGCAGCCCTGGTCGTCGGTGTACTCAATACCCTCCGGCGTGAGCTTGGCGAACTGCCCGTCCTCGAGCACCACCACGTCGCGCGTGGCATCGATCATGGCAATGACGTCAGAGGCAACGTAGGAGCCGCGCTCGCCGCGGCCGATGATGATCGGCGAATCCTTGCGCGCCACGGCGATCACGCCCGGCTCGTCCGCGCAGACCGCCGCCAGACCGTAGGCGCCCACCACATGGGTGCAGGCCTCGCGCACGGCGGCCATGAGGTCGCGCTCGCCTTCGTAGGCCTCCTCGATCAGATGCGCAAAGACCTCGGTGTCGGTCTCGCTCTTGAACTCGTGGCCGCGCTCGCGCAGCTCCTCGCGCAGTTCCTGGAAGTTCTCGATGATACCGTTGTGCACGATGGCGATGCGCCCGTCGCAGCTCGTGTGCGGGTGCGCGTTGGCAACGGAGGGCTTGCCGTGCGTGGCCCAGCGCGTATGGCCGATGCCGCAGGTCGAGTCGGAATGGGTGCCCTCGAGCTCGGACTCAAGGCCCGCCACCTTGCCCACGCGGCGCACGACGTCGAGGTGGGCGGCCGTGCCGGTGCCGACCTCGAGCGCCACGCCTGCCGAGTCGTACCCGCGGTACTCAAGACGGCTCAGGCCGCCGATCAGGATGTCCTTTGCAATGTCAGAGCCGGTATAGCCGACGATTCCGCACATAGGGGTGTCCCTCCGATTGCTGTCGTTCCGCCATCGCGCATGGCACGCACCATGCACGCTCGCCACGCACGCACCCGTGCATGCGTGCGATGGGCGCGCGTCGCGGCCGAAGCATGCACGCGTGACCTAAGCAGGCGCACTATGGCCGAACATTGTAGCCGCAACCGTGGGTATCCCCAGCCCAAAGTGGTTATCTAATCCAGATACCAGCCTGATTCCACAAGACCCTCCCGTTGCGAAAGGCGGCCGTTTATCACAGCAGGGGGGGGCGAAACAGACCTCTACATGTGATAAACGGCCGCTTTTAACAGACAATCAACCGCAAAGCGAGCCTACTCCTCGATGCTCGCCTTGAGCCTTTGAACATGTATGAGCAGGTAGAGAGTCTCGTTCTCGTTGCATTCCCACCCATGCGAGGAGAGAAAGTAGGCGAGGATGTCCGCTGCGCAGGCATAGGCCTCCGGGTATTCGCGCTTCATCACGGGCAACATTGTTCCAAGGCCCTCGTCCACCTCGGCACCCCCTTTGATGCGATCGAGCAAAAAACGCACGTGCATGGCAAAACGCGTATAGGTGAACGAAGCGGTATCGACCTCGCCGATATGTTCGGTCACGATACGTGTCACGTCCTCGAGTACGCGCGTCGCCTCGATCGTCGCCTGCATATCGCTTTGCTCGGCCTCGCCATCGATCAGATGGAGGGCGATGTTGGTCACCTCGGCCGGTGGCAGCTCCACGCCCAAACGACTCTTCGCAAACGTCACGGCGCGCTTGGCAATCGCCACCTCGCGCGGATACAGGCGCATCACGTCAAAGGTCAGCGGGGTCTCGATCACCACTCCCTGCCGCACCCGCTGGATGGCAAAGTTGATGTGGTCCGCCAACGTCACAGGCGCGTTGGGATTGAAGTCGACGTCGAGCTTCTCACCGGCGTAGTCGATGATGTCGGCGGCGAGCAGCAAAACATCCTCGGGAATATCCTTGAGCGCGGCGATCCCCGCACCTTCCATGCCGTAGAACGTACGCTCCACCTGCGAAAGATCCTTGAGCTCATAGGGAGGCCGGCGGTACGCGATGCCCTTGCCGAACACCACCAGGTCCTGCCCGGAATCGTCTCGGGCAAGCGCGCAATTGTTGTTGATCTTCTTCAAGATCCACATCGCAAGTCTACCTTTCAACCCTCGTCTGCAACCATATCACACGAGCTAAAGCCCCGCGGCCGCCATGTAGCCCTCAAACACCGCATCCTTGATCACGCGCGCGCGGCGGCAATCTCCCACCACGATCGTTTGCGGCGCGATCCCGCTCAACGACTCGACGACGGCACTGCGGGGGTGCACGCCGAGCGCCGTCACCACGCTGTCACACGCAAGCGCGCTCTCGGTGCCATCGGCCGCACTTACAACCACGCGACCCTCCTCGATCGAAGAGCAGGCAGTGCCGAGCAGCACCTCGATGCGCCCATCCTGTTTATCGAACATCTGGCGCAACGCGATCTTGAAGAGTGAATTCCCGCGTGAGGCGAGCTCGTCGCCCCGCTCGACCACGCAAACACGACGTCCCATCTCGGCCAGCTCGAGGGCGAGCTCCGCGCCGATGGTGCCGCCACCCACGATGACAACGCGCTCACCAAGCTCCTGAATATGGGGTATGGCCTCGACAAACGGTATAACCTCCGGTCCATCGATACCGGGGATGGGGGGCTCGAAAGGCTCGGCGCCCACGGCGACGACCACGGCGTCGGGAGCGAGCTCGGCCACGACCTCGGACGTCACCTCTTGGCCCAAGCGCAGCTCAAAGCCGTCCTTCCCGCAGAGCCCGTCGACCTCATTGCGCATATAGCGCAAATAGCGCGCGGCGTCTTCCTTGTGGCTCTCCTGGGCGATCAGGCGAACGGTGCCGCCCACGGATTCGCTGCGTTCGGCAAGCACCACCTCGTGGCCGCGTGCATGCGCCGTCACGGCGGCCATGACGCCCGCCGGCCCCGCGCCCACCACAAGCACCCTCTTCTTGACCTTGGCGGGCTCGACGGCAAACGGAACAAAGGATTCGTTGCCAAAGCGGGGATTGACGCTGCACCCCACGTTCCAGCGGTCAGTTGAGATGTGGTAGCACTGCAGGCACCGCAGGCAAGGGACGATCTCGTCGGCGCGACCGTCACGGGCCTTGGCGGGCCACAGCGGATCGGCCGCCAAGGCGCGGGCGAGCGCCACCATGTCGCAGGCACCGCCCGCAATGGCCTCTTCGGCCTCCTCGGGTGTCTCGACCGAGCCCACAAGCGTGACAGGCACGTCAACCGCCGATTTCACCGCGCGGGCGAGCTCGATGTTAAGCAGGTGGGGGTCGAGGTTCGTCGCCGAGGTGTGCACGTTGGCCTCATGCTCGATGTCGAGTCCGCACGAGACCTGGATACTCGTCACATACGCTTGGGCCTCGCGGCAGAAGGCGAGGACATCCTCCAGCGCGATACCTCCCGGCATCCACTCGTCCGCCGAGAGCCGCATCTCCATGGGAAACCTCGGCCCCACGGCCTCGCGACACGCACGCAGCACCTGCAGCGGAAACCGCATGCGGTTCTCGATGGAGCCGCCGTAGTCATCCGCACGGTGGTTGAACAGCGGACTCAGGAACTGGCCCATGAGCCAGCCGTGCCCAAAGTGCAAGAACACCATGTCGAAGCCGGCGCGGCGCGCATCGACGCAGGTCTGCGCCCAGCACGCGGCCGTATGATCCATCATCTCGGGCGTCATGGCGCGTACCTCGACGCCGTCCTCGCGCACAAAGGAATCGGGCCCCATGGCGTAATCAACCGTGCGGGCATACAGGCCGGCATGGGCGAGCTCGATGCTCGCGGCAGAACCCGCCATTCGCGCCATGCGAGCACGGGCGACCGTCGCCTCCCGCTCGTATTTGGAAAACGCATGGGGTTCATCCGCCGACATCCACGATGACCGGCCGGGCTCCACGATCGTATGTCCGCAGATCACGATACCCGCGCCGCCGCGGCAACGGTCCTCATAGTGCTCGCTCATGGGATTGGCGACGATACGGTTCTGAACCAGTACGTCGCCCAGTTTGATGGGAGAAAACAAATGCGGATAGCGACAGGCCATTCTTACTTTCCCTCTCTGACACGCATCGTAATGCGACCGAAGCCTTCGGTGCGCTCAACAAGTTCGCAGCCCCACGGAACCTCAACGCTCGCATCGACACCGACGGGCAGCTCGACCGTGACGTCGGCCGCGGCGACAGCGCGCTCCCATGCAACCGAGACACGCCCCGCGGGCGACTTCCATTCGCACGCGAAACGATCTGTCGCCCGCGACAGATACGGCTTGACGCGAATCCGGTCGCAGCCCCGCGCATCGCGTTCGATGAAAATTCCGCCGAACCCCTGGTAGAACCATTGGTCGTAGCTCGAGAACATGGCATGGTCGCACGAGGCGAGCGGGTCGTCGAACATCTCGATCAGCGCGCCGTTCCCGCTCGACAGCATGCCGAGCAGGCTCGGCTCGCCCTCGCGCAAAAGCCAGCGCTCGAGCACATCGCTGTATCCATGGCGGGCGAGCAACTCAAAGGCGAACATCGTGCCGAAGATGCCGGTGGTTAGAACGCCGGCCGACTCGATCTCCCCCACCAGACGGCGGACGAGCTCGGTCTCGCTCCCCAGCCCGAGCCAGGCCGCAAACGCCCACGACGTCTGCGTACCCTCTCCAAACGAGCCGTCATCATGCCCAAAGCGCTCCACGATCCGCACTCGCAGCGCACGGCTCTCCTCCGCCAACCTGTCGGCATCATGACCCAGGCGCCCCGCCGCCTCTGCAACAAGATCGATTCCCCAAAGGATGGCGCACCAGCCCGCGAATTCCTTGTCGGGTGATCCGTTCGAAAAGCCCTGGGCGATAAGGCTGCCGTGGTCGCCCAGACAGTGAGCGGCAAGCTCCTCGGCATCGAACCCAAGAAGGTAGCTGCCAAAGCGCTCGATGCCCGCCCATTCGCGCTCGAGCAGGTCGCGCCTTCCATAGATGCGATCGGCCTCGATCGCCAGATACGGGTAGGCGAGCTGCCAGAGCAGGGGGCCCTCACCGTACGCAGGCCCGTTGGAACCGATCCCCATAAACGGCGCCGTCTCGGGAAGACCGCCCCGCTCCGTTTGGTCGCGGGCAAAGTCGGCGAGCGACTTATCGATAAGGCCGCTCACGTTAAAGCTGAACATCTGCGACGTGGCCAGGGCTATCATGTCGCCGCCGTAACCAAAGCGCTCGCGCGCGCAGTCCTCAAAGATCCCGTGGTTGTTGTTAAGTTTGGTCCTGATCGCCGCATCGTGCAGCGCCACAAAGGCCTCGTTGCCCAATTCCAGGCTACCGACCGCCTCAAGATCGGTATGGACATAGATCGCCCGTGCCTCGATCACATCCTCAACGGCTGCGCCTTCAAGCGTCACAAAGCGGAATGAGTGCCAGCAGAATTCATTCTCGAACTCATTCGTGCCCTCGTGGCACACGATGGCATCGTGCTGCACGGCGGGCTCCGGAGCACCCGGGCCACCCGGGCAAACGCCGCGCGGCGTGGCCATGCCCGCATATCCCGCAACAGCCGTTCCCGCATACGGCTCCCCGTCTCGCCATGTCTCGGCATACGCCGCATCGACACGCTGCCCTTCATGCGCGTGCAGGACCAGATGGCAAAACCCGGCGACGACCTCACCAAAATCTATGACCGTCTTGCCCCGGTGCTCAAAGACGCGTACCGGGCTCACCGCGGCACCACGCACGCAGGGAGCCACCGGCGACGGCTCTATGGAACGGGCATCCTTCCAAACATGAACCCCGTTCTCACACGCCTCGTACGGGCGCAAATCTCGCACTTCACCCAAGTACACGTTATTAAACAGGAGCTCTCCCTCGATTGACGTCCAAGACCCGTCGGTCTTGACGAGCACCTCGTCGCCATTCGCAACGAGTGCGGACATGACGCGCGGCGTCCCCACTTCCGCAAGGCGCTCGCGAAGGTTGTACTTGCCGAACAGCCGGAGCGGAGACGGGTTGAAAAAGCCGTTCCCCAACTCGATTTCGATGGTGTTAACGCCCGCGGCAAGCAGGCCGGAAACCTCCGCCTCATGCGAGTAAACCTTCTTGGTAAAGTTGGTCCACCATCCCAAAAGCTCGGACTCATCCATCCTGGAACCGTTGACGCGCACGCGCGCGTAGCCCATGACGGCAATTGCCAAAGCCGCGGTGCGGGGCACGGTCTCCAATTCGAACGAAGCGCAGACGACGTGGTTGCGATGCCGCTCGTCGTAGTAAGCCGCCTCAGTTTCGTAGGCGAACGGTTCGCCCGAAATCCACCGAGCGCCAAAGGTATCAGGCTGCATGGATCCACCCTTTCGGAAGAGAAGTTGAAAGGGGACGGTTCGCCACGTTGAACCGTCCCCTTTGCTGGGGAGCTATGGATGTGCGGAGGCTAGGCCTTGTCGCGCGACTTGCCCAGATAGCAGCCGTCATCGTGATAGGTCGCCATGGTGAAGACAAAGGCGACGACCATGACCACGGCCAGCGTGGCCAGGTAGAACACGATGTTGGTCGTATCGGCTCCGGAGGGATCCATAAAGGTGGGGATGCCGAAGAGGCCGGCGCTGCCCATGCTGTAGGCATGCACGTTGAGGGCGCCCATCACCAAACCGGCCAGAGCCGAGAACACGATGTTCTGGATAAAGAGGAACTTGCTGGGGAGCTGGATGCCGTAGAGCAGGGGCTCGCCCACGCCGAAGAACTGCGAGATGGTCGCCGGAATAGCCACGTTGCGCGTCTTGTCACTCTTGGTGCGCAGCACGACGACCAGACCTTGCGACACGCCCACAAAGCCGCCGATGGAGCCGGCTGCCATGAGCGGGTCGTAACCGAGCATGGCGATGTTGTTGAGCATGATGGGGATGATTGCCCAATGCAGGCCGAACATGACGAGCGTGGAGAACGCGCCGCCCACGGCGAGGCCGACAAGGGCGCCACCCACGACGGGAACGCTGATGAGGGCCTCGGTTATGAGCGTCAAAACACCCGAGATCATCGAGGCGACGGGGCCGATCACCAGATAGGTCGCCGGCGCCATGATGACAAAGCAGATGAACGGCACGGCCATGGCGCGGATAAGCTGCGGAACCGTCTTGTTAAGCGCGCCCTCGAGTTTGGAGGCAGCCCACACGGCGATCAGGATCGGGATAACGCTCGAGGTGTAGCCGGACGCCGGCAGAACGACCGGAATGCCCAGGAACGCGTTGTAGAAGCTCATCTGAAAGGCGGTGCCCTCAAAGAGCGTACCCATGACCTTGGCCGTCGTGCTCAGGTTCACCATGGACGGATATACGAGCGCGGCACCGAGCGCCATGCCCAGAAACTCGCTGCAGCCAAACTTCTTGGCGGCGGTGTAGCCCAGGATGATGGGCAGGAAGTAGAAGAAGCCGTCGGCGATGGAGTACCAAATCATGTACGTGCCATTATCGGCGGTAAGCCAGCCCATGGCGATGCAGAGCGCCAGCAGGCCCTTGATCATACCGGCCGCGGCGAGTGGCATCAGCGTCGGTGCCATGCTGCCCGAAACAGTGTCCATCAGCATGTTGAAGACGTTCTTGCTCTTGCCGTCCTCGACTTTCTCGGACTCCTCATCAGCCGCGACGGCGCCGATACCGGGCACCTTGTATCCCGAGATCAGTTCCTCGTACACATCGTCGACCGCAGCTCCGATCACGACCTGATACTGGCCTCCGGCCTTCATAACCTGGATGACGCCGTCGAGACTTGAAATGGCATCGTCGTTCGCGATATTCTCGTCCTTGAGGACAAAGCGCAGGCGCGTGATGCAGTGGCGAACGCTCTTGACGTTCTCGATTCCGCCGACATTCTCAAGAATCTTGCCGGCAAGCTCATGGTACTGGCCCATTTGCTCTCCCCTTCTCTGGGTGAATGTGCATTTAAGGGCAGAGGAGCCGACGGTCGCCGTCGCAACACCGTCGACCGCGCAGATCCGCTCGAGCTGAACGGCGCTGCGGTCCTTGACCACGATGCGGACCCCGCGCGCGCTCACGTTGCACGAGCCGATATTCGCCTCGCCGCCCGCAAGGGCCTTGATGCTGTCGATGGGTTCAGCCATGATTCCTCCTCTGCCTTGGCGCCAAACGGCACCCGATCGCACGACGTTGTGCACCACGTCGCACCTAGAATAGCTGCCGCTAAAACAAGAAAGACCGACAGACAGCGTGCGTCCACGTTGCCTGCCGGTCATGCTTCCATCTGGAATAACAATCCCACTGACGCCTTGTCTCCGGCGCAGCTTTTCTTTGTCTATATAGTATCTGAAGAAACTGAAGCGTTTCAAACCTGTCCGCAAACGGCCCGAGTGGGCCGGTGAACGGTCATGCCGCAACAAGATCCGAACTTGCGGCCGAGCGGGAACTTCGGCTCAACAGCGATATCGACGATTTCGGCGGGCACGCTGGCTACGGAAACTTCGACAACAACGGCGACCACGGCGCTTTTGCCCTCCGCATGTTAAAAACAGCCGTTTATAACAGACCACGAGCACAAAAAGCCGGCCGGGCATCCGTTCGGAAACCCGGCCGGCCGATGTTTAAACACGCACTCGAACCGTTAGCGGCAAACGACCTCGCAGGGAACGTTCAGAATCTTGGCGACCTTGAGGATCGTGTCGGTCTGGCTGCCCAGGCACGCGGCCATGTGGTGCGTCGGGCCGCACTCGTTCCAGCGGTTCATGAACTCGCGGGCGCCGATCGAGAACTTCATGTGCATATTGGTGTCACCGAAGGTGAAGATCGGGCCGTCGATGTTCTCGCCCTCGGCCACGACGAACTTGAAGTGGCCGTCGCCGTCCTGCGTGATACCCAGATAGGTGATGCGACCATGGCCGGGATAGAACTGGGTGAGGTAGCCGCCGCCGGTCTTGCCGTGGAACACGGGCACGACCTTGAGCGTCGGCTTCTTGGCGGTCGAGATGTCGGCGTCGCCGGAGCCGGAGTGACCGATGATCACGCAGTCATCCGTAAAGTCGATGGAGTACATCTCGGAGAGCTGACCGGTGCCGGAGATCGTCTTCAAGATGCTCATGGCGACGGCAACCTTCATATCTCCCTCGACGGCGCAGGCGGTGCCCTGCTTGATCAACATGGAGAACGCCGGGATGAGCATGGAGTCGAGCTTGCCGGCCGCACCCTGGGCAAAGCCGTCGTAGTGGCTCGCGACGAGTCCGATCTGCTCGTCCTTGACCCACTGCTCAAAGGCGATAACGTACTTGGCCATCTCCTGGATGGGCTCGTCGGAGACAGCAGCACCGCCCTCCACATCGAAGGTGTCGAGGATCTCGGCGGCCTTGGCATCGATCGCGGCCTGGTCGTCGATGTTGTCGGCGATGACCCACATCTTCTCCCAGTCGAACTGCTTGGTGTAGAGGCCCAGACGGTTGTAGAGGTTGGTCTCGTCGATATAGAGGTCCATCATGCCGGGATACGGACGACCGATCTGGGCGATATTCGTGCGGCGCAGGCGGCGACGGACGTTCGCGGCGCGGCACCACTCGTCGATCTGGCGGGCGACCTCGGGATCGCCGCCCTCGACAACACCGGTGATGACGGCATGGCGCTTGCCGGCACGGTTGAGATCGGCCACGACCTCGCCGGGGGCACCGCAGGCGTAGAGGTCGCCGAGCCACGTGGGGATGTCGGTGTGCTCGTAGTCGGGATGGGCCTTCTTCTGCACGTTGACGACGACCACGGGCACGTCGAGGTCGCGGACGACCGGCAGCACGTTGTAGGAGGTGGCGTAAGTGAGCATCTGAAGGATGACCAGGTCAACGTCCTCGGCACGGAACTTGTCGCCCGTGTCCTGAGCCTGCTCCTTGGTGGTAACGATACCGCCGTCGATGAGCTCGACGGTATCGGGGATGGTCTTCTTGAAGTCCTCGAACTGACCCTCGAAGTTGGGAACGAGCTGCGGGAACTGGGGCAGATAGGCTCCCAGGGCGATGGCGAAGACGCCGACCTTGGCTTTGGTGTTGACGAGCATGATTCCTCCTAAAGAAGAAAACGGTTTATGCATGCGGGCGGGCGCGACCTTATCCCATCAGCGCAACAGAAAGAAACCTCTGCCGCGCCCGTCCGCGATTGCACGAGAGACGGGCAGATGGCCTTGCGGGCGACCATCCGCCCCCGTCATGCGCTCACGACGCGGCAGCATGACGGCGTACAGAAAGGGGTAGCAACTACTCGGCGTCCTCGAAGGCGTTGTAGCGCTTGCCGTGGAAGGCCCAGATGGCCGCCACGAAGCCGATGGCGCAGAGAAGCGAGAGGACGAGGAAGGCAGCCTTGTAGCCGGCGGTCGCGATGAAGGTCGCGGTGAAGGAGCCGGCGACGGCGCACAGGAAACGCGACGAGAACACGATGGCGCCGTTTGCGGTGGTGCGGAGCAGCGTCGGGAAGCACTCCTGCATCCAGACCTTGAGGATGCCCTCGAAGGCGAAGGCGGCGCCGATGCAGTAGAGCAGCTGCGTGGCCACATAGGTGTAGGTCGAGGCGCCGAAGATCGGGAACATAAGGAAGCCGAGCAGGTAGAGCGCGGCGCCCGTGTAGAACAGCGGCATGCGCTTATCGGTATCGACGAACTTCATGAACACGAAGTCGAGGATGGCACGGATCGGGTAGCAGATCAGGCCGATGGTGGACACGACGGAGATGGGCAGGGACACAACGTTGGCGCCGATCCAGGTGGAGAACTGGCCGAGCGAGTTCGCCGGGATGTTGGTGCCGATGTAGAAGATGGCAAGGGCGATGAACGGCTTGGCATAGGGGTTCTTGAACAGATCGGAGATCTTACCCTGGGCCTCCTTGGTCACCTTGCCGGCGAGAAGGTCCTCATGGGCGCGAATCCAAACCGGGGACTCGGGAATCGTCTGACGGGCGACGAGCACGATGATGGAGACGACGGCGAGCTGCGTGAACATGATCTGGCCGCCGAGGTAGCCCCAATCGCCCACGAGAGCGCCGATGCCCTGGGCGATGACGATGCCCACGACCCAGAGGATGTCGGAGAAGAGCAGCATCTTGCCGCGCTTGTCATCGGGCGCTTCCTCGGCGATCGTGGCGAGCGAGACCGGCAGGTCCGCGCCCACGCCCAGGCCCATGAGGACCTCACCGAGCAGCAGGAGCGGGAACGTGGTGGCGAAGATCATGGTCACAGCACCGATGATCAGCATGGCCATGGTGACCGAGAAGACGGGCTTGCGGCCGAACTTGTCGCCCAGGCTGCCGCCCAGGATGGAGCCGATGGCGATGCAGAACGTCAGGGCCGCGGAGATAAGGCCGAACTGGGCGTTGTCGAGGCCGAACGTCGTCTGGTAGATGACGAGGGCGGTGCCCGAGGAGATGATCGCGCAGGAGTCGATGTAGGAGGCCATGCCCGAGACGACGGCGACCCACCACGGATTCACGTGGCGTTCACGAGTGTTTCCCATTATTTCTCCTTACAATTGATGTGTCCGCCGTCCGTTTGGACGGCGCGATTCCAAGGCGGCCCCATATGCTCCCCAGCAGCGAGGCCGCCTTGTCTTCCCTAACGGCTAGTCGACGAAGGCCTCGTTGATCTTGATGCCGAAGTCGCGGCAGGTGTCCTTGAGACCCTGGTCGCTGATCATGTTGAGGAAGTCGTCCGACCCGCCGTTGGCGGCACGGGCGGCCAGGTAGATCTCGGCAGCCTTCTCGACGGTGTGCGCCAGGCCAAAGGTCGTGTCGAAGTCGGGGCCGGCGGCAAAGAGACCGTGATGCGCCCAGACGATGGTGTCGTAGGTCTTCATGAGCTCGGAGCTCGCCTCGGCGATCGCCGGACCGCCCGGGACCATCCAGGGCACGACGCCCACGCCGGTCGGGAACACGACGACGCACTCGGTCATCATCTGCCAGAGGATGCGGGTGAAGGTGCGGTCCTCGAGCGGCACGATGAAGGACATCTCGATAATGCCCGGGGTGTGCGCGTGGTAGATCACGCGGTTCGCGCCGTTCGTGCGGGCGGCGGTCACGCAGTGATTCATGTAGTGGCTCTCGAACTCGCTCGTCGGGCGCGCGCCGTTGGCGAGACCCCAAACGATGCGGAAGGCGTCACCGGTCTCGTTGATCTCGACGATGCCGATGTTCTGGTAGGGATCCTCGAGGACGTTGCGCATGTACTTGCCCGAGCCGGTGCTCACAAAGTACTGGCCTGCGAGGTTCTCGCCCTTAACGCCCATCTTGACCCACTCGCGGGGCTCCTCGAAGTAGGGCTTCGCCGCGGCGACCTCTTCGTCCGTCATGCGGTAGGTGAGGTTTCCGCCGTTGCGTTCATGCCAACCCTGCTTGAAGCCGTCGTCGCAGAGCCTGCAGAATCCCTTAGTGAACTCCAGATCCTCCATTGCCATGTTTCATTCTCCTCTCCGGGGCCCGTCGGGCCCAATGAACAACTAGGTATGTAATCCGATGGGACACGTGGCGCGGGATAGGTGTGTAGGGTGCCCGCGCCGGTGCCATCGGAGAGAGCCGCTCGCAGGTGGCGGAGTCAAGGCCGTCTGCGGGGCTGGGGGGTAATCGAAATCGGTCGGTCGTCGTGGGCGCCCGATGGCCCGCTCGACCGCCGTCCATCGGCTTATTTGTCAGCCGAGGTCTTGGGGTCGATGCGCTCGACGTTAAAGCTACGGGCGACGCAGGCGCGAGCGTCGGCAAGATCATGCAAGTCGCCGCCGGCGATCATCTGAACGATGAAGTTGCCGATGCAGGTGCCCTCGATGGGGCCGGCGAATACAGGAAGCCCGCAGGTATCGGCCGTCATCTGGTTGAGGTAGTAATCCTGGCAGCCGCCGCCCACGATGTTGATGCTCGTGTAGTCGTGCCCGGCGAGCTCGGCCAGGCCGGCAATCGCCTTCTTATAAGAGCGCGAAAGGCTGCAGTAGTTGGTGCGCATGATCTGGCCGATGGTCTCGGGGACCGGCTGGCCGCCCTCGGCGCACGCGGCCTTGATCTCGTCGATCATGGAATCGGGCGCAAGGAAGCGATCGTCGTCGACATCGACGTAGGCCTCGTAAGGCTCCGCCTCGCGGCAGAGCGTGCGGAGCTCGTCGAACCCGACCTTGTGGTCCATGAGCGCCTTGTGGTCGGTCTTACCCTCGACGTAGTCGACGCCGTTGACCTCGCGGCGGACGGACTGGTTCATCCACAGGCCCATGATGTTCTTAAGGAAGCGGTAGCGCTTCTGGTAGCCGCCCTCGTTGGTGAAATTCTGGTCGCGGGCGGCGTCGTTGGTGATGGGTTCCTTGTTCTCAACACCGAGCAGGCTCCAAGTGCCGCTCGAGATGTAGACGGCGTTGTCGTCCTGAGCCGGCACGGCGAGGAAGGCGGAACCGGTGTCATGCGTGGCCGGCAGGATGACGGTCGCGGAGTAGCCGATGCGCTCGGAGACGTCGGCCGAGAGTTCACCCAGGACGGCGCCCGGCATCGTCGGGCTCATGAAGATGCCCTGCGGGATACCGAAGGCCTCAAGGATTTCGGGATCCCACGTGCAGGTGCGGGCGTCGAGCATGCCGGTGGTGCTGGCGTTGGTGTATTCGTTGGCCTTGATGCCGGTGAGACGCCAGTTGAGATAGTCCGGGATCATAAGGAACGTGCGAGCGACCTCGAGCTGTTCGGGATGCTCGTTCTTAAGGGCGAGCAGCTGGTAGAGGGTATTGAAGGGCTGACGCTGGATACCGGTCTTGGCGTAGACCTCGGCCGGGTCCATGATCTGATCGGCGAGCTCGTAGATACCCTCGGTGCGGGCGTCGCGGTAGGCGACGGTGTCGCCGACGATCTTGTTGTCGTCGTCGAGGAGCACGAAGTCGACACCCCAGGTATCGATACCGATCGTTGCGGGGGCAGTTCCCGTCTCGGACTTGACGGCGCGGAGGCCGGCGAGCACGTGCTCGAACAGCGCCTCGACATCCCAGCAGTCATGGCCGTTCACGCGGCGTTGCTCGTTGTCGAAACGATAAACCTCGGTGTAGGTCATCTTGCCGCCCTCGATCCAGCCGGCTAGCACTCGACCGCTGGATGCACCGATGTCGACTGCTGCGTAATGCTTTGACTCGATACGACCCGCCATTGCTCTCCCCTTGCTTGAAGCGTTTCAATTACAGTTTTCATTATTGCTTGAAGCGTTTTAATTTCAATACACGATATTGAGTCGTCCGCGAACGGCAGAAAATCCCCGATGAACGGCATGGCACAACGGAGAGGGCTCGCATCACCTCAGCAGCCTCCGTTCGCGTGCTGAAAGCCGATGCCGTGGGCGCTCGCTGCCGACCGAAAACGCCGTCCGAACAGATAGCCGACAGCACGGACGCTTGCGCTCATCCGCACGTTCCAAATACGTTCCCAAACGCAACCTCGACCCGCACGTTGCTATAATTGAAACGTTTTCAAACGCCTACGCGCCGGAGGTCGCCATGGCAAAAGTCAAGATCAGCGATGTGGCGCGCGAGGCGGGGGTCTCACTCGGCACCGTCTCGAACGCGATCAATCATCCCGAGAAAGTGCGTCCCGACACGCTCAAGCTCATCAACGAAACCATCGACCGCCTGGGTTACCTGCCCAACCAAAGCGCCCGCCAGCTCGCTGGCGGCCACACCAAGGCGTTCGGCCTCGTGCTGCCGCGTCTGGATCACGGTTTTTCGCTCCAGATCGCAAGCGGCGCGCACAACGAAGCACGCAAGCACGGCTATGACTTGCTCGTCGCCAACGCCGATAACGACGACATCTTGGCCGACCACTACTTGCGCTACTTTATGGGATCGCAGATGTCGGGTGTGCTGGTGCAGCCCATGGCGAGCGACGACTGGACGCCCTCGCTGCGGAACACCCCCATCCCCACGGTCTATCTCGATATCCACTGCGAGCTGCCGGGCTACTACGTGGCCGCCGACAACAGGGCACAAGGGCGCATCATCGCCGAGCATGCGGTGCAGTGCGGTGCCACGCACGTCGCCGTGATCGGTCGCGCAGCGTTTATGCAGCTTAGTCTGCGCGTTAAGGGCATCAGCATGGCACTTGCGCATCACCCCGACATCAAGCTCGAGATTATCGATGCAGGAGAGTGGAACACCGCGGCCGACGGCTTTAGCCTGGGCGCGCAGCTCGCCGCGCGCCCAAAGGACAATCGACCGGATTTTGTGGTCGGCCTAACCGATGTGCTCGCCGCCGGCGCCATCGCGGGGCTCTCGCAAAACGGCCTGATCGTGCCGGGGAACGTGCGCGTAGCAGGCTGCGACGGCAACCCGCTCGCTTGGAGCGGTTTTGTGCCCATGACCACCGTGGCGCCTCCCGGATACGAGATCGGCCGCAAGGGCGTGCAGCTGCTCATAGAGCAGATCGAGCACGGCGACGACCCCAAGCCCGGCCGCACCACCACGGGCATCCACGGCAACATCATTCCGGCGGCGCCCGATACCGCGGCGCCCGGCAACCACCAGGAACTGGTGCGCCCCTTCTTGCTCGAACGCGCGAGCACCGCTGGAGTGACACAGATCGACGGCCGCTCACCCGAACTCAACCTGGGCGCATACCTGTAACCACGGGCGATAGCAGCGAAAAACCGCCCGTTCGCAACCGAACTCCCGAGAATGCACGATTGATTTTGGGTTTGCCGACCAGACCGGCCGGGACGATCGACGTTTTCCCAGTTGAACGTTCTCGAAATCCCGCCTCTACTCACCGATTGGCAAATCAATCATGCATTCTCGGGAGTTCGATGTTCACAGAGCCGATTTTCAGGAACTTAGGGGTGTGGACTCTAAATTGGACGCTTAGATTTAGGGCGTCTAAGCCTGGGACACAGCCGAATGCCCAGGAAACGAAAGGCGATTCATCCTCGCGCCGTGCCGCACCTGTGCCAAGGATCATCGCGCATAAAAAGGCATCCCGTTCCCCACAAGCGGAAAACGGGATGCATCACAATCCAGGCTGGTATCCGGCTCTACTCTGCCGCGTTCAGCGCCGCAACGGCCGCCGGAATCTCAAGCAGGCTGTCGAGCACGCCCGCGCAGGCATCCTTGACCTCGTCGGGCAGCACAACCATATCGGGGATCGCAAAGACCTGCATGCCGGCCGCAAGGCCTGCGCGCGCGCCGTTGACGGAATCCTCCACGACCACGCACTCATCGGGGGCAACGCCGAACTTCTCGGCCGCCTTGAGGTAGATATCGGGCGCCGGTTTGCCGTTCTCAGCCTCTTCGCCGCAGGTCAGAAGCTTAAAATACGGCTCCAGGTCGAACTGGCCCAAGCGGCGCTTCGCGGTCTCGGTACGCGAGGAAGTCACCAGGCCGAGCTCAAAACCGGCATCGGCAAGCTCGCGCAGGCACTCGTGCGCACCCTCTTTGGTCTCGAGCTCCGTCGGCGCCCATTCGATCTCGTAGGCCGCGTGGCGATCGTACACGTCGACCGCAAGCTCCTCCGAGCCCACGCACGCGGCGCAGAGCGCAAGGACGTCCTTTTTGTTGTGACCGATGAACGACTTGCTCACCTCGTGCGGAATGCTGATACCGAGGTCGATGGCAACCTGGTCCCACGCCTTGATTCCCAAACGCTCGGTATCGACGAGCGTTCCGTCCATATCGAACAACACAACCTTGATCATGGGCACTCCTCCAACGCGCTCAGCACAAACACCTGTATTTTGCCAGATTGCACCCGCGGCGCGAGCACGCAAGCCGCTTGGTATAGTGAGCGGCAGAAAACCGAGGGAGGAACCATGGCCGATAGCGCAAGCACCCAAAAACTCAACGCACTCCAAGACCTACTCAGGTCTTACGGACGCGTTGCCATCGGATTTTCGGGCGGAGTCGACAGCACCTTCCTCGCCGCCGTCTGCCAGCGCATCATGCCAGACGACACGCTGCTCGTGCATCTCACCACACCGCTCATCGGCACGGCGGAGCAGGGGTCGTTCCGCGACCTTACGGCCGAGCACGCGGAACAGCGCGCCGGCCACGCCGACCTCGGCGGCCTTGCCGTGCTCGAGATCGAGGTCGACCAGCTGCAGAACCCAACCGTGGCCGCAAACGACCCCGACCGCTGCTACCACTGCAAAAAACTCGGCTTTACGCGCATCGTGGACGAGGCGCGCAAGCGCGGTTTTGCCACGGTGATCGACGGCAACAACGCAAGCGACGTGGGCGACTACCGCCCCGGCATGCGCGCCGTCGAGGAACTCGGTGTCAGATCACCCCTCAAGGAGGTCGGCTTTACCAAGGGCGAGGAGCGGGCGCTCCTGCGCGCATGGGGGTTTGACACCTGGAACATGCCGTCGGGTGCCTGCCTGGCCACGCGCGTTCCCACCGGCGAGCCGCTTACGCGCGCAAAGATCGACCTCGCACGCGCCGTCGAGGACAAGCTGCACGATCTTGGCCTTATGCAGGTGCGCGCACGGCTCATCCACGGCACGCTCGTCATCGAGGCTGGGGCAGCCGAGCTCGAGCGCCTCGCAGAGCTTGGCGGCGCAAAGCTCGAGAGCGGACAGGTGGAACTCCCGGCAAACCTGCAATTCGAGCTCGCCGAACTCGGCGTCCGACATCTCGAGACCGCCGCGCGCCCCTACGGCAAGGGCAACATGAACGAGGCGGCGGGCTACCTCGCCTAAGGGGCAGCCCGCCCCACACCTACCTACCGGCAGCGCGACCCTCCTCGTAGCGCGCCACGAGCTTGGCCTGCACGTCGTGCGGCACCTGCTCGTAGCCGGCGGGCTCCATGGTAAAGTCGCCGGTTCCGCGCGTAATGCTCCGCAGGCGCGTGGAGTAATCGGTGAGCTCGGCCAGGGGCGCCGTGGCCACGACCACGGTGTTGCCGCGCTCGTCGGTATCCATGCCCGTCACGCGGCCGCGCGAGGCCGAGACGTCGCCCATCACGGCTCCGGCGTAGGCCTCGGGAATAGTGACGGTGATCTCTTCCATGGGTTCGAGCACCACCGGGTCGGCATCGGCGCAGGCCTTGCGCAGCGCGATGCGTGCCGCCGCACGGAACGCCATCTCGTTGGAGTCCACGCTGTGATACGACCCGTCATAGACCACCGCGCGGATACCGGTGAGCGGGTAGCCGGCGATGATGCCGTCCTTCATGGTCTCCTGCACGCCCTTGTCGACCGCCGGGATCAGCGAGCGCGGAATGCGGCCGCCCACGACCTCGTCGCCGAACTCGTACCCCTCGCTCGTGCCGTTAGCGCTCAGGAGCGGCTCCACGCGCAGCCAGCAATCGCCGTACTGGCCGGCGCCGCCCGTCTGCTTTTTATGGCGGCCCTGGGCACTCGCCGTGCGACGGATGGTCTCGCGATACGGAATGCGGATCGGCACGATGTGCGCCGAAACCTTGGTGCGGTCCTCGAGCCGGTTGAGCAGCACCGACACCTGCGCCTCGCCCACCGCCGAGATCACGGTCTGCCCCGTCTCCTCGTTGCGGTCGATACTCATGGTCGGGTCGGCCTTGCATGCCTTCTCGATAAACGTGTAGAGCTTCTCCTCGTCGCCGCGGTTCTCGGCCTCGATGGCGATCCGGTACTGCGAGTTGGGGAACGCGAACGCCGCGGCCTCAACCTTTCCGGTGGCCGAAAGCGTGTCGCCCGTCTCGGCGGCGAGCTTGGGCACCACGATGATGTCACCGGCATAGGCGTGCTCGACCTCGGTGGTTTCGCGCCCGCACATCACATAGAGATGCGCCAAGCGCTCGGACCTGCGCGTGCGCGCGTTCACGAGTTCAAGACCCGAGGTCAGCGTGCCCGTGAGCACCTTGATAAAGCTGATGCGCCCCTGCTGCGAGTCGGCGAGTGTCTTGAACACAAAGGCCACCGGGCGCGTGTCGTCGCTCGAAATCTTGAGTGAGTCGCCGTCGATGAGCGGCATCTCGCCGTAGTCGGTCGGCGCGGGGAAGTACGTGGCGATGTCGTCCATGAGCGAGTTGACGCCCTGCTCCTTTATGCAGTCGCCCGCGAACACCGGCACAAAGATGCGCTCGGCGATCGCGCGCGAGAGCAGGCCCTCGAGCTCCTCCTGCGTGAGCTGCCCGCCCTCGAGGTACTTCATCATGAGATCATCGTCGGCCTCGGCCACGAGCTCGCAGAGCTTGTCGTGCGCCTCTTCGGCCTGGGCGCGCAGCTCCTCGGGAATCTCGCTCTCGGTCTGGTCGGTGCCGTTGCAGTGGCGGGCCTTCATGCGCACGAGGTCGATGATTCCGTCGAACGCCTCGCCCTCGCCCCATGGCAGGGTCACGGCGCCCAGGCGCGTGCCGAACCGTTCCTGCAAAAGTGCCATCGTGGTCTCAAAGTTCGCCTCGGGGCGCGAGAGGCGGTTCACGAACACGGCGCGTGCGAGGCGCAGGTCCTCGGCCGCATACCAGAGCTTGACGGTCGTCGGCTGCGGACCGGCCTCGGCGTCGACCACAAAGAGCGCCGTCTCGCATACGCTCATGGCGGCGTAGGCGTCGCCGATAAAGTCGGGATAGCACGGCGCGTCGAGCACGTTCACGCGCGCGCCCTTCCAGTCGATAGGCGCGATGGTGGTCGAGATTGAAAACTCGCGTTTGACCTCTTCGGGGTCGTAATCGAGCGTGGGCTTTGTGCCGTCGTGGCCGCCCAGGCGCTGCGTCTTTCCGGATAGGTGGAGCATGGCCTCCGCGAGCGAGGTCTTGCCCACCCCGCCTTGGCCTACGAGAACCACGTTCCTCACATTGCCGGTTTTGGGAGCACCCATGGCTTACCTCCTTATCCGCGCGCACCAGACGCACGCGTTCGAGGAAGGCGCAGGGCAGCCGATCGAGGAGCAGGCCGAGCAGCACATGCCGCCGCGCCAACCGATATCCTTGGCCTCACCCTACCCGCAGGGCGCCAGGTGCTATCGGGCCTTTCGGCAAGCGCGGCGAGTAAGGCCGCTATCCGTCGATGCGCGCGAGGAATTCGCGGGTACGGGCCTCGCGCGGGTTGTCGATGACCTCCTTGGCCGGCCCCTCCTCTACAATGCGCCCGCCGTCCATAAAGACCACGCGGTCGGCCACGTCGCGCGCGAACTGCATGGCATGCGTCACGATCACCATCGTCATGTTCTCGGCCGCAAGGCTCTTGATCACGCGGAGCACCTCGGCGGTGAGCTCAGGGTCGAGCGCCGAGGTCGGCTCGTCAAAAAAGAGGATCTCGGGGTTGAGGGCAAGGGCGCGCGCGATGCTCACGCGCTGCTGCTGGCCTCCCGAGAGCTCGCAGGGCACCTTGTTCTCGTTGCCGGTAAGCCCCATCTTGGCGATCAGCTCCCGTGCATGCTCCTCGGCTTCGGCACGCGACTTTTTCTGCACGCGCACGGGTGCATCGGAGATGTTGCGCAGCACGGTGTAGTGCGGAAACAGGTTGTAGTTCTGAAACACCAGGCCAAAGTGGGTGCGGGCGCGCTGGGCCGCATCACCCTTGGCATAGACCGCGCGGCCGCCCTCGTCGGTCGCCACCGCAACGTCGCCGAAGGCGAGCGAGCCGCCGTCGAGCGTCTCGAGCATGGTGGCGCAACGGAGCAGGGTCGACTTGCCGCCGCCCGAGGGTCCGATGATAGCCACGACCTCGCCCCTGGCCACCTCGAGCGAGATGTCCTTGAGAACCTCGTTGTCACCGAACGCCTTACGTGCGTTCTCGATCTTCATAACGGCATCAGCCATGGGAACCTCCATGTGTCGGGCAGGTCGGCGGGCGGGGAGCCGGGAGCGTCCGCCGCATCGGCGCATCAGGCGTAGCGAGCGCGGCGGGCAAATGCCCTAGTCGTGGTAGTAGTCGAGCTTCTTCTCGCACTGGCCGAGCGCCATCTCGACCACAAAGTTGAACACCCAGTAGATAGCGGCGGCGATGGCGAACGGCACCATGCTCACCTGCGAGGCCACGAGCGCCTTGGCGGTCGAGAACATCTCGGCCACGCCGATGGCGAACGCCAGCGAGGTGTCTTTGACGAGCGTGATGATCTCGTTGCCCATGGCGGGCAAGATTCGCTTGAATACCTGCGGCAGCACGATGTAGAAGAAGGTCTGGCTCTTGGTGTAGCCGAGCACCTCGGCTGCCTCGTACTGGCCGCGCGGGATCGACTGCAGGCCCGAGCGGTAGATCTCGGCGAAGTAGGCCGCGTAGTTGATGATGAACGCCACGATGCAGGCGTACCACTTGGAGTCCGGGGTCAGCTGGATGCCGAACACGTAGTAAGGCGCAAAGTAGATGGCGAACATCTGCAGCATGAGCGGCGTTCCGCGCATGATCGAGATGTACACGCGCGCGATCCAGCGCAGCGGGGGGAACTTGCTCATGCGCATGAACGCCAGCGGGATGCCGAGCGGCACCGACCCGATGAGCGTCAGGACGAACACCTGCAACGAGACCAGGAATCCCTGGCCGAGCATCTGCATCATCACCTGTATGGACACGTGTCCTCGCTTTCATGCGCAAGCCCGGAGCCGCATGCACGACCCCGGGCGTCTTGCCGTCTGAACGATCTTAAGCCAGCTCCGCCGCATGCGGGTGGCCGCAAAACGGGCGGCCTCTTACTTGAGGATCCAGTTGTCGTAGCTCATGCCGTAGCTCGCGTACTTCTCGCAGAGCTGCTGCACGGTGCCGTCGGCGTAGAGCTCCTTCAGGCTCTCGTTCACGGCCTTGGCCGTCTTCTTGTCGCCCTTCTTAAAGCCCACAGCGTAGTGCTCCTCGGAGAGCGGCTTTTTGAGCTGCGTGTAGGCATCGGGCTTGGCGGCGAGCTGATAGGCCGCGATCGAGAGGTCGCAGGCAACGGCATCGACCGCGCCCGACTCGAGCTGCATGAAGGCGGTGTTGTAGTCGCCGATGGTCTGCACCTCGCCGCCCGCAAAGGTGGCGCTGAGCTTTTTCTGGTCGCCCTCGAGCACGTCCTGCGCGGCGGAATCGGTCTGGGTCACGACCGTCTTGCCGTCGAGGCCCTTCCAGTCGGAGATGCCGCTGTCCTTTTTAACCACGATGACCTGCTCGTTGAGCATGTAGCTCTTGGAGAAGGTGTACTGGCCCTCGCGGCCCTCCTTGGTAAAGCCGTTCCAGATGCAGTTGATGGCGCCCGAGTTGAGGAGCGTGTCCTTGGCGTCCCAGTCGATGGCCTCAAGCTTGACCTTCCAGCCCTGCTTGTCGGCAACGGCCTGGGCAAGGTCGAGGTCAAAGCCGGTGAACTCACCGTCATCGCCCTTAAAGCCATAGGGCGGGTACTCCTGGTCAAAGCCCACGACCAGCTTCTTGGTGACGGCCGCGCCCTCGACCTTGTCGGTCGAGGCGGAACCCGAGGCGGAGCTGCCGCCGCAGCCCACGAGGCCGAGGCCGAGCACGGTTGCAGCGGAGCCGGCGAGGCCGATGAATCCACGACGCGAGATGTTGGTGTCCATGAGCATCCTTCCAAGTACTTTAGCTAACTAAAGTGTTCGATTCGACGGTCAGAATCATACACTTTAGCGTGATGCAGTACAAGGCGATTAACAGAGGGTTCACTGGTTGTCCGGCCGGGAAAGCGGGGTAAGGCCTGTTGCTCGGGCAGTCCTGCTCGCGCGGAGAGCACATTAAGTGCTCTCCGGCTCGCGCAGAACTCACATCAGGCCTTACCCCGCCTCCCCGGCCTACTCAACTCAACCTAAGTTCCTCGTCTTGGTTTTCTTATTCACTCCTGAGTGCCGCAACCGGGTCCTTCTTAGCGGCGATGCGGCTCGGGATGAGGCCGCCCACGAGCGTGAGGAGCACGCTCACGAGCACGAGCGCCGCACCCGCGCCGACCGGCACCGCGGCAAGGTTCGCCACACCGGCCACCTTCTCGATCACCATGTTGATCGGAATATCCAAAAGCGCCGTTATACCAACGCCCAACAGGCCCGCCACCAGGCCGATGATGAACGTCTCCGCATTGAATACGCGGCTCACGTCACGCTTGCTCGCGCCGATCGCGCGCAAGATGCCGATCTCCTTGGTGCGCTCGAGCACGCTGATGTAGGTGATGATGCCGATCATGATCGAGCTCACCACCAGCGAGATCGCCACAAACGCCACGAGGATGTAGGTGATCGCGTTCACGATATCGGTCACGCTCGACATCATGGTGCCCACGATATCGGTATAGCGGATCTGCTCGTCCTCCTTGCCCGCGCGCTTGAGCTTGTCGTTGTGAGCCTCGATGATGTCGTCGATCTTCTCCTTGGCCTCAAAGTCCTTGGGATAGATGTTCACCGCATACGGCTCGTCGAGGTCCGCCACGCCGAGCTTGCTCAGGTTGCCGTCGTAGCTCGCGTTATCGGTCTTGGAATCGACCATCTTTTGGAACGCCGCCACGATCTGCTCGTCGGTCGAGCCCTGCTGGCGCATGTTCTCAACATAGGCGCGCATCTGCGCCGCGGTCTCGGCGGGCATCTTCTCGATCATCTGCTCCAGGCCCTCCATGGTGAGGTCCTCGTCGGAATCTTGGAAGGGCAGGCCGGTAAATATGTCCACGTCCTCGCTCGCGCGCTGGGCCGCCACGACCGCGCTTTCGTCCACCGCGCTCACCATGCGCTCCATGAGCTCGGGCGTATAGAGCACCGAGCCCCATTTGCTCCCGCCGGAGTTGTCGGCGCTCGGGCGCACGATGCCGACCACCTTGACGGTCTCCGCGCCGTCGACCGCGCTCTTCATGTAGTCGGTGTCATCCGAACGGTCGACCCACACGCTCCCCTGCTGCTCGTACTTTGCGGTCTCGGGCACGAGCTTAAAGGTGAGGTCCATGAGCTCGTCGTAGGTGTAGCTCGTCTTCTCGATCTTGTCGACCTCTTTGCCGGCCACCACGTCGGCCATCATGCCCTTGAGGTCGCTCTGGTCGAGCAGCCCCAGCGCATAGAGCGTGTAGTCCGAGATGCGATCGTTCTCGTCAACATAGATCACGACCTCGTTCCAGCTCTTGGGCATGTGTCCGGCCACCACGTCGTAGTCGCGCTTCCAGGTCTTTTTGTTCGAGAGCAGCTGTGTCCACACGTCGTAGCTGCTGCCGCCCGATGCGCTCATGGAGCTCATCATCTCGCTCTGCGTGCTGCCGCTCGTCGAGAACCCGAGCGAGTCCATCACGGTCGCCGGGTTCACCTGCACGGCACCCTCGGAGGTGTCGCTCTTGTAGACGTCGATCGGCGTGGAATAGGTGTACTGGATATCCGATACGTAGCTGTTGAGGTTGCCCGGGTTCTTCTCGAGCCACTTCTTGACGGCGCGCATGTCGTTGCGGTTGGCGCCGCCGGCAACGCTCGTCACCATGTCGGTCACCAGGTCCTTGCTCTCGACCTTGCCCGACTTGTTCTTTTTGGAGCTACTCTTGCCCTGCCCCATCAGCATCGACATGATGCTCGACATGTCGACCGAACTCTCTTGGATCGTAAGCGGGTATTCACCCATCGTGGACTGCTCTGTGCGCGCGATGTAGTTCTGCGCGCCGTCCGAAAGCGAGAGGATGAGCGCGATGCCGATGATGCCGATCGAACCCGCAAACGCCGTGAGCAGCGTGCGGCCCTTTTTGGTCATGAGGTTGGTGAACGAGAGACGCACGGCCGAAAGGTAGCTCATGGAACGCTTGCCCTTGGCGGCGTCGACCGCCGCGTGCTCTGCCACCTGCTCCTGCGTGAGCGAGTTCGCATCGCACGGGTTGGTGTCGCTCGTGAGCACGCCGTCTTGGATGCGCACGATACGGTCGGAGTACTCCTCGGCGAGCTGTGGGTTGTGCGTGACCATGATTACCAGGCGATCGCGCGAGAGCTCGTGCAGGATCTCCATCACCTCGACGGAAGTCTGCGTGTCGAGCGCGCCGGTCGGCTCGTCGGCGAGGATGATCTCGGGGTCGTTGACGATAGCGCGCGCGATGGCCACGCGCTGCATCTGACCGCCCGAGAGCTGGTTGGGCCGCTTGTTCATCTGCTCGGCAAGCCCCACGCGGCGCAGGGCCTCCTCCGCACGGACGCGGCGCTCGGCACGCGGGGTGCCCGAGAGCAGCAGCGCCATCTCAACATTGGCGATCACGCTCTGATGCGGGATCAAGTTGTAGCTCTGGAACACGAACCCCACGCTGTGGTTGCGGTAGGTGTCCCAGTCCTTGTCGGAGTAGCTCTTGGTGGAGCGCCCGTTGATCACGAGGTCGCCCGTCGTGTAGTGGTCGAGCCCGCCGATGATGTTGAGCAGGGTCGTCTTGCCACAACCGGACTGGCCGAGGATGCTCACGAACTCCCGGTCGCGGAAGGTTGCAGACACACCCTTGAGCGCCTGCACGCGCGCATCGCCCGAGGAGTACTCCTTGGTTATGTTCTTGAGTTCGAGCACGGGGCTCCCTTCAATAGCTTCTACTAGAAGATATGACCCCATGCTACCCGCTCGCCCGCCGCGCATACGCCGGGGGCGCGGCTCTGAACCGAAATTCCCGCACGAACGGAGCAGCAACTGGCCGGAAAAGGAAAATCGAGCTCGCAAGAGCCGTTTGGAAGCTGAGCTTTGAACCAAACTCCCGAGAATGCACGATTGAATTTCAATTCTCAGACTAGCCGCCCCTGAATCGCCGACGTTTGCCCAGTTGGCGGTTTACAAAATCGACCCTCTACTCGGCAAGTTCCAATTCAATCATGCATTCTCGGGAGTTTGATCCAAAAGGAGACCAATTTTGCCGAACGCACCCAATCGAACCGACAAGATGCGCAGCCGTAACCGCAAATCGAAGACGCGCACATAGAGGTTTGAACGGGTGGCGGCATTCACGGACGGCCGCAGCCGGCACGGTACAATAAGCCGAGATATATGCACCCTACCTTCGGAGTTGAGCATGGCAGAATCGCGCGCAGAGCGCAGGGCACGTCGCGCGTTGGCGCAGCAATCAGGCGAGGTACCTCGCGAGGCCAAGCCCGGCAAGAGCAAGAAAAAGCCGACACGCTCTAAGAAAGCCGCCGGCAAAAGCGCGCGCAAAAAGGCCTCTGTCTCGAGCTCAAGCAAAAGCAAGGCTACCGGACTAACGACCGATCATGCGCGCACTCCGGCAAAACAAAGCTCAGCTCAGCCCGCGGATGGACGCACCTCGCAAAACACCGCTCGTCGCCCCAAAGATACCCATGCCAAAACGACCGCTGGCTCCGCTGGTAAAAAACAAAAGCCGGGAAAGGCGATCCCAAAGCGTCGCGACGCCTCGGCGCCCTGCCCCGTCATGCACGAGTGCGGCGGCTGCGAATGGCTCAATCTCCCCTACAAAAAGCAACTCGTGCGCAAGCAGGCGGCTATGGCAGAACTCTTTGCCGGCATCTGCGACCAGGCAAGTATCGAGGTCTCGCCCATCCGCGGCATGGGCGCCACGCTCGGCGATGGCGGCAAGTACCCGGCCCCGCGCGCATTCCGCCACAAGGCGGCAACACCGTTCGCGCCCGGCCCGCACGGCACGGTGCGCTGCGGCTTCTTTAAGCGCGGAACGCACCAGATCATCGATGTGCCCGCATGCGCGGTCGAAGCACCCGACGCGCGCCGCATCCTCAACCAGATCGCGCGCGTGGCCGAGGAGCACAAGATCCCGGCTTACAACGAAGACGCGCACACGGGCCTCTTGCGCTACGCCGTGCTCCGCGCCGGCTGGCGCACCGATGAGTTCATGCTCACCCTTGTGACCGCCCAGCGCGACCTACCCCATGCCGAGGAGTTCTTCGACGCCGTGGCGGCCATCGACCCACGCATCGTCTGCCTTGCCCAGAACATCAATAACCGCGTGACCAACGCTATTCTCGGCGACGAGACGCGCATCGTCCGCGGTCGCGAATCCCTGCGCGACGAGCTGCTCGGCTGCAGATTCGACATCTCGCCCACCGCGTTCTACCAAACGAACCCCGAGCAGACCGAGCTCCTCTACCAGATCGCCATCGACGGCATGGAGCTCAAGAGCGGCGACGTGCTCATGGATGCCTACTGCGGCAGCGGCACCATCGGTCTCTGCGCTGCCAAGCAAGCGGTATCTGCGGGCAACAAGATCATGCTGCTCGGCGTGGAGCGCAACCCCGCTGGCGTGTCCGACGCGCGCAAGAACGCCGAGCTCAACGACCTAGGCCGGTGCGCCTGGTTTGTGGCCGACGACGCTACCGACTACATACTCGACGCGGCGGCGAACCACGAACGCGTCGACGTGCTCTCCATCGACCCGCCGCGCGCCGGCTCGACGCCCGAATTCCTCGAGGCCGCGATCGCGCTCCAGCCACGCCGCATCGTCTACATCAGCTGCAACCCCACAACACAGGAGCGCGACCTGCACCCGCTCATGGATGCCGGCTACCGCCTCCTCAGCATCGTCCCCGTGGACATGTTCCCGCACACGACCCATGTGGAGACGGTCGCCGTGCTCGAGCGCTAAGACGCGCGCGCCACGAAGGCGCCCACCCCATGTGCGATCGCATGGGGCAGCAACGATAACGCTCGGGCTACGCGCCCAAACTCAAAGCCGCAGGCATCTTGCAGAGCGCGCCGCGCAAGGGTGCCCGGCTCGATAGGCATCGCCCCCGATAAGCGCTTCGATTGCACGAAAAAGGGTAGGCAGCCTCAACGCCCTCCCCTTCCTGCTGGAACGCGCGCCAAAACAAGGCAAGGCAAGAAAAGGGCCCGGCTTGGATAAATTCCAAACCGGACCCTTACGACCAGGCGTCAACATAGGAGCCCCGACTCGGTGCTCACGCGGCATGCCGAGCAACTGCGATGTTTTCTTATGCCCTACGCGTACTCCGTGAGGTCGCATACGCCTGCGGCGGCCATCTCGCCGAGCAGCACGGCGCGGCTGCGGTTCATGACGAGCTCCTCGGGAAAATGAATCTCGTCCAGGAACGACTGCACGCTCTCGAACTTACCGATCGAGGTCGCGATATGCGCATCGGTCGAGGTTGTGATGCCCACGCCGAGCTCGGCGCAGCGCTCGGCCACGCGGCGGCACTCCTTGTGGTTGCGGTCGTTCGCCCTGCCCTCAAGGCTATGCTCGTTGATCTCGATGAGCTTGTGCCGGCGCTTGGCCTCGAGCAGCACCTCGTCGAGGTCGAACTTCACGGCAGAGCGTCCCACATGGCCCAGCACAAAGACCTTCTCCTGCGCGAGCGCACCCAGATACATCTCGGTCGTCTCGCCGATGGTCGCGCCGTCGGTAAAATCATTGCGATGCACGCTCGCCACCAGGTAGTCGAGGTCCTCGGTCGCGAGCGAAAAGAGCGTGCGGTCGAGCCTGAAAGGCCGCCCGGTGATGTTCTCGGGAACATGGACGCTCTGCCCAAAGAGCTCGCCCGCGAGCGAAACGATGTCCGCCTCGGCACCGCGTAGCAGCAGCGTGTTGCCCCACATGCGCGGCCACACGCGCTGGTTGATGAAGAACTGGTAGTTCCGAACGCTGATCTCGGCCGCCGTCATGCAGCTAAAGTGATCGGCGTTTCCGAGCACTTCGAGACCCGCGGCCTGCGCGGCAGCGGCGTTCTCCATGATCGTCGAATACGCATGGCGCGAGAAAAGCGTGTGCGTATGGATATCGCAGGCGAGCGAATAGGTCATCTACAGCAGCTCCTAGCGAACCTTGAGGTACTCGTCGGCAAGCGCCTTCCATGCGGGCAGCGAGTTCTCGATCGTCTCGTAGCTCACGCAGTAGCCCAGGCGGAACCAGCCCTCAACACCAAAGCTGTTGGAGGGGACGGCGAGCAGCTCGTACTTTTTGGCGCGCTCGCAGAAGGCCTCGGCATCGTGCTCGAGGGCCTTGACCCACAAGTAAAAGGCGCCATCGGGCTCAACGTAGGTGTAACCGTAATCGGAGAGCGCGTTGGTGAGGCGCGTGCGGTTGCGGGCATAGGCCTCAACGTCGCTCGGTTCGTCGATGCAATCCATCACCACGCGCTGGAAGAGCGCCGGGGCGCACACAAAACCCAGCGTGCGGGCAGCGCCGGCAACGGCCGGCATAAGGCGCGCGGCCTGCGGGTTGGTATTGGGTACGAGGATCCAGCCCACGCGCTCGCCCGGCAGCGAGAGCGACTTGGAGTACGAATAGCATACGACGGTGTTCTCGTAGATCGCGGGCACCCAGGGAACCTCGGTGCCGTAGACGATCTCGCGGTACGGCTCGTCCGAGATGAGCATGATCGGGTTCTCGGGATCGCGCTTCTTGTTCTCCTCGCGCAGGATGTTGGCCAAACGCGTGAGGGTGCTCTCGGTGTAGACGGCGCCCGTGGGGTTGTTGGGCGAGTCGATGATGATCGCGGCGGTCTTGTCCGTGATGGCCTTCTGCACGTTGCCCACGCTTACCTGGAAGGTCTCTTCCTTGGCCTCGGCCTCAACGCAGGTGCAGCCGGCTTTCTCGATCCACACGCGGTACTCCGGAAAATACGGCGCGATCACGATGACCTCGTCGCCGGGGTTGGTCACGGCGTGGAGCGTACAGGTGAGGGACGCAGCGGCGCCGACGGTCATAAACACGTCCTTGCCGGCGTAATCGGTGCCAAAGCGACGGTTGAGCGACGCGGCCACGGCGGCGCGGCACTCGGACAGGCCGGGAGCCGGGGTGTAGCCGTGCAGCTGCTCACTCGGAAGCTCGAGCGATTTCTCGATCGATTCCCTAACGGACGCGGGAGCCGGCACGCTCGGATTGCCGAGCGAGAAGTCAAAGACGTTCTCGGCGCCGATCTGGGCTTTGCGCTCAAGGCCGTACGAGAAGATCTCGCGGATGACGGAGCTCTCGGCCCCGCGGGCATACATGGTCTCGTTGATCATTAGGTCCCCTTTCCAGATCGCGTCGCGCATCGGCGCTCTCAATCGCATGGGGCTTATTGTACGCGCCACACCAGCGTATGCACGCAAAAAAGCCCGCTCGCGAAGATTCGCAAGCGGGCTCGGTGCATATCGGTTTTTTCGCCGTGCTCGGCTACATGTTACTCGGCATCATCCATGCCGTCCGGAGCCTCGGTCTTCGCCGTCTCGGCGGGCACATCGGAAGACTCGGAATCATCGGTGGGAGCCACATCGGCAAAGGCACCAACTTCGGACTTCGGTCCCTCCGCTGCAGCGCGTTCCGGCTCGTCCGTCGCATCGGCTTCGGCCGCCTCGGCGGCAACCGCGGCCTCGGCGTACGCCTGGGCATCGGCGGCGAGTTCTTCCTCGCTCATACGCGGCTTCTTGGTCGCCTTGAGCGCGGGCGCATCGCCCTGGCTCCTGGCGGCGGCGTCGTTACGTGCCTCCTTTGCGGCCAGAATATCGCCCTCGCGCTCCAGGTAGCTCTCCCACTCGTTGTCGAGCAGGGCCTGAACGGCGTCGCCCTCAACGGTCTCGCGCTCCAGGAGCACCTTTGCCATGAGGTCGAGCTGGTCGCGACGCGCGTCGAGAATCTCCTCGGCACGACGGTGCGCCTCACGCATGATGCGCTGGACCTCAACGTCAATACGGCGCGCGGTCTCCTCGGAGTAATCCTGATGGTCGGCATAGTCGCGACCCAGGAACACCTGGTGCTGGGCCTCGCCGAACACCTGCGTGCCGAGCTCCTCGCTCATGCCGAGCCGCGTGACCATCTCGCGCGCCATCTTGGTCGCACGCTCAAGGTCGTTCGAGGCGCCCGAGGTGATATCGTCGCACATGAGCTCCTCGGCGGTGCGCCCGCCCAAGAACACGGCGAGCTCGTCGAGCATCTCGTTCTTGGTCTTGAGGAAGTGGTCCTCGGTGGGCAGCTGAAGCGTGTAGCCGAGCGCCTGGCCGCGCGAAACGATCGAGATCTTGTGCACCGGGTCGGAGTGCTCGAGGATATGCCCCACGAGGGCATGGCCGCTCTCGTGGTAGGCGATCGTCGTGCGCTCGGCGTCGGTCATCACGCGCGCCTTCTTCTGCGGACCGGCGATCACGCGCTCCATCGACTCCTCGATCTCGTCCATCGAGATCACAGAGCGGTTGCGACGCGCCGTGAGAAGCGCCGCCTCGTTGAGCAGGTTCGCCAGGTCGGCACCGGTAAAGCCCACGGTGAGCTTGGCGAGCTTGTCGAACTTAACGTCCTCGTCGAGCGGCTTGTTCTCGGCGTGCACGCGCAGGATCGCCTCGCGGCCCTTCACATCGGGGCGGTCAACGGTGATCTGTCGGTCAAAACGGCCGGGACGCAGCAGTGCCGGATCGAGGATGTCGGGGCGGTTGGTGGCCGCGATGAGGATCACCGACGAGCTCTCCTCAAAGCCGTCCATTTCCACAAGCAGCTGGTTGAGCGTCTGCTCGCGTTCGTCGTGGCCGCCGCCCACGCCAGCGCCGCGCTGGCGACCGACCGCGTCGATCTCGTCGATAAAGATGATCGAGGGGCTCTGCGCCTTGGCCTCCTTAAAGAGGTCGCGCACGCGCGAGGCGCCCACGCCCACGAACATCTCGACAAAATCGGAACCCGAGATCGAGAAGAACGGCACGCCCGCCTCGCCGGCAACAGCCTTGGCGAGCAGCGTCTTGCCCGTACCCGGAGGGCCCACGAGCAGGCACCCGCGCGGGATCTTGGCGCCGAGCTTGCGGTAGCGCTCGGGATCGGTCAGGAAGTCGCGGATCTCCTCGAGCTCCTCGACGGCCTCGTCGATGCCGGCCACGTCCGAGAACTTGACGTCGGGGCGCGCGGCTTCCGTCATCTTGGCGTCGGTTTTGCCGAACTGCATGGCCTTGCCGTTCGCACCCATCATCTGGCGCATGAAGTACACCGTGACGGCGATGAGCGCCAGCGTGGGCAGCACGGTCATGGCAAGGTCGGCCCAAAAGTCCGGATCGTTGGTGTTCACGATGTACTTGCACTTGGGATGCTCGGCCATAAGGCTCGCCAGCGAATCCTCACCCGCGTAGGTGGAGCTGAACTGCTTGGGCGCCTTACCCTGCTTCTTGGCCTTTTTGCTCGTCCAGTACGTGCCCGTAACCGAACCGTCGGCGGTCGTGTAGGTAAGCGTCTGCACGCGATTTTCTTTAACGGCCGTCACGACCTCGCTCGTGGCGAGCTTGACGGTGTTGCTCGAGCCCGTAAAGCCCGAGCCCATGTTAAAGAAGAGATAGGCGAGCAAGCCGCAGGCCAGCAAAAAGTAAAGCCACGAGATGCGGCTCGGCGGACGCTTGCCGCCGCCGTTTCCGAACTCGGGCGGCAGCTGGTCGCGCTTACGGTCGTTTGAATCGCGAGAACCGCCGTCCCCCGCGAGGAGGGCGACGGTTGCTCGATCGTCGTTGGAATAAAAACTCATCCTACGAGTAAACCTCCGGTTTGAGAATGCCGAGATACGGCAGGTTGCGGTAGCGCTCGGCAAAGTCGAGGCCGTAGCCCACCACGAACGCATCGGGAATATGCGCACCGACATATTTGGGCTCGACGGCCGACTGACGGCCCTCAACGTCCTTCCAGAGGAAGGCCGCAACCTCGAGCGAGGCGGGCCTGCGGCTCGCGAGGTTCTTCATGAGGTAGTTGAGGGTGAGGCCCGAGTCGAGAATGTCCTCGATGATCAGAACGTCGCGACCCTTGATGTCGATGTCGAGGTCCTTGATGATGCGCACGATGCCCGACGACTTGACGCCGTCGCCGTAGCTCGAGACGGCCATGAAGTCGATGTTCACCGGAATCTCGATCTTGCGCATGACGTCGCCCATAAAGACGACGGCGCCGCGCAGCACGGCGATAAGCACAAGGTCCTTGCCCGCGTAATCGCGCGAGATCTCCTCGCCCATACGACCGACGATCTCGTCGATCTGCTCCGTGCTCAAAAGTACGGTCTCGATATCCGGGTGCTGTGCGTTCATGGCAGCCCTTTCCTTTTTGGCCAGATTGCATCTTTGCATGTGCACTGTACTCCCGCCTTCGGCAGCGGGTACGCAGCGCGCAAGCGATTTTTCCATTCTACAACCAAATAGCGAAGCCAAAGCGCAGCGGTGCAACACTCAACAACTGCGAAATCGCAGGACCTCAGCCCATGGTTTTGCAGCACCGCTCGCAAATATAAGGGCCGTCTGCAATCGGTCGAGCCAACGCTGGGCGGAATGAGGCGGTAGCTAAAGAACAGTTGGCGGATTTAGCCCTCCCGAGCGCGGCATCCGACTTCGGCTAGGCGAGTTTGCGCAGCACAAGACGGATGACGGCACGCGTCGACGCCGTGCAACGGAACCGCTCGTCGGAGCGAACGCCCGCAAGCCACACGACCGACCCTCCGGGAGCCGTGCGCACAACGGGGATACCGGGGCGCTCAGCAACCGGCACATGCGCCTCATTGAGCAGATCGGACACCTTTTTAGTGCGCCCACTCATGCCAAAGGGGCACATGACATCGCCCGCCGCGGGACCGTCGACCCACAACCGCGCCGTACGCATCTCCGCCGGCAACGTGCCCGCGTTCCCGTTTTCCGCCAGCCGCACCAAATCGCGCTCGGCGTATCCCAGAGCCGCGGCATCGAGCAAAAGGGTCGGTTCGTCCTCGGCCGCGGCGGCACGCGCGAGCTCAACCGGGTCCGCGCCCGCCTCGAGCATGAACGCCTCGGCCGTGAGCGCGGCACCACCCGCAACATTCATCCTACCGGGCACCTGCAGCCAGCCGGCAACGGCGCCCTCGCGCGCATCGCTTGTGCGAAACGCCAGAGTGCCGAACTCCACCCGGGCGTCAATTCGCTCGGGCAGCGTTGCCGACCCCTCTTGCGCCGCCACAAGGGCGAGCACCGCCTCGACATGCTGCATCTCGAGCCGGATATCGGGCACGAGCTGCTTGAGCGCAAGGCGAACCATGCGCCGTGCAACAACGACCTCAGCCGCCGCCAGCCGCTTGGCGTCGAGCACGATGAGCCCGCGCTCCTGCCGGCGAATACACGTACGAAGTGCCGTCGCGGCAAGCTGCGAGAGGAACGCATCCTCATCACCCAAGATGTCGCACGCCGAACCGATGCTCTGCGCTGCGCGGGTGTTGCGCGCGACGAGCGTCGGCATAACCTCGTGTCGAACGTAATTGCGCAGGTAGGAGATATCGGAATTCGTCGAATCCTCGCGCCACTCCTCGCCCGCGACCTCAAGATAGCGAACGAGCTCGTCGTGGGTCCGATCGAGCAGAGGACGGACCACGATGTTCCGACGGCGCGGAATCGACGCCAGCCCCGCCGCGCCCGATCCGCGCAGCGCGTTCATGAGAAACGTCTCGGCACGGTCGGACGCCGTGTGAGCCGTGAGAATGCGAGCAGACGAGCGCGGTGTCCCCGCGCGCCTGGAAAGCTCGTGCACCAGCCTGCGCGCGGCGGCATAGCGCACCTCGCGCGCCGCGGCCTCGAGATTCTGCCCGCCAAGCTCCTCGAACGAGGCGTGCTCCATGCAAAGCGGCACCCCCAGGCGCTCGCAGAGCGCGCGGACAAAGGCCTCATCCCCATCGGATTCGGCACCGCGCAAATGATGATTCACATGTAGGACGCTGATTCGCTCGCGGGCGATTCGGGCCGGCCCGCGGCCGTCCATGATGTCGAGCTTTCCCGTGCAGGCCATGTGCAAGAGCGCAGTCGAGTCCGCGCCGCCTGATACCATGAGCAGCACAGGAGCCCCCGCACCCTTGTCGACGCTCGCGCCCGATGAAGCCGCGACGCGGCGACGCTTGCCGTAATGCTGCGATACCGTTGGCATGGGACCCCTTTCAATCTGTCCCATTGTATCTGTTAGGTTCAAGCTTATGCCCGATACGACCGGCCCGCATCCAAGTACATCAACTCCCGGCAACAACGCCCTTCACCTGCATATTCTCGGGAGCGGATCTAAGGGGAACTGCGCTTTGGTCGAGGGTCCGCAGGGCCTCATCATGATCGACAACGGGTTCTCGCGAAAAAAGGTCATCGAACGCATGGAGGCGCTCGGCCTCTCCCAAAACGACGTTCGGGCGCTTGTTCTCACCCATGAGCACTCCGACCATGTTTCGGGCATCGAGGTCTGGTGCCGGCGCTGGGAAGGCCCGATGTTTGCAAGCACGGGCACCCCGGCTCAACGCAAATACCTCGCCACGCTCCCGTTTACAGAGCTTAATCCGGGCGCGTCGTTCGAGATCGCCGGCATTCGCGTAAGCACGTTCGCCACCTCGCACGACGTCGTGAATCCGATGGGCTTTCGATTCGAATGCGCAGGGGACGCGATCGGTTATGCCACCGACACCGGCACGCTCTCCGACTCCGCGCTCGAGGCGCTCGCTGACACACGAATCCTTGCGCTCGAGAGCAATCACGACGTGCCTATGCTCCGCGTCGGACCCTATCCGCGTTATCTACAGGATCGCATCATCTCGGATAGCGGCCATCTCTCAAACGAACAGGCGGCAACCGCCGCGAGCCAGCTTGTGACCGATCGCACCGAGCATCTCGTCGCCATGCATATCTCGCAAGAGAACAACCTACCCAACCTAGCCGTTCGCTCCTTTGCCGCCGCACTCGGCGCAACACCCGACAACGAACTTGGGTCCACCGCCACCCTGCAGCGCGATAACGGGACCAGCCTGCGCATTCGGGCTGCCGGGCAGAACCGGCCCATCACGATTCTCTAGCCATTTCCGGCGCGTCGACGCAAAAAAGGGGTCGCCGGCAACCCGACGACCCCGTCTCGCACTTTCGTTTCTGTTCAGACGATAGCCAGCCGCAACACTAGTCGATCGAGATCTTGGTGACGTTGCTCTTTTCCACGATCTTGGGAACCGTCACGGTCAGAACGCCGTCGGCGTACTTAGCCGCAAGGCCGTCGCTCGAGGCGTCCTTGAGATACACGCCGCGCGTTGCACTGTAGGCGGTGAACTCCTTCTGCAGGTAGTTCTTGCCCTCGTCCTCTTCCTTGTCCTCAACGTTGACCGAAATCGAAAGCCTACCCTCGTTGAGCTCGACGTCGATGTCGTCCTTCTGAACGCCGGTGAGGTACGCCTTGATCTCGTAGCCCTCGCCCTTGTCCTCAACGTCCACGGGGAACGCCTTGCTCGAGAACGAACTCGCAAGGTCGGACATGTCGTTGAACACATCGAACAGCGAATCAGCAGCAGTCGGACGAATACCAAAAACAGAACGATACGGAACCATAGCCATAATCAATCACTCCTCTGTGATGCCGCGCCTCTCCTGTGGAGGCGAGGACTCCTTTGACGCTTCTATTTGTTCCCGCTCCCTTGGGTTCTAAACAAGATTCTTAAGATTTTTTAAGTCTCCTTGATTTAGCAAATCTAAGTCTCTTCGACTAAGGTATTAATATGGCAGAGCTTTGCTTTTTCAAACCCACAACCGGAAGGGGCACCGCTACCCGTCGTTATCTAAAACGCAACCTTAATTCTTCTTGTAATATCGAGTCAGCGGGTACATTTTCCGAACGCGCGCGTACAATGGACGTGTTTTTGTGCCCGATGAGCCGAGGGTTTGATGAACGACCGCTACGATCAGAGCCGGTACCCCGCTGGAACCGATACTGCAAGTGCCGACACCCAGCAGCCTCCTCATCCCGTTTCGCAGACCCAGTCTTTTCAGCACCAAACACCGCACGTAACACAGGCGCCCATCGACAACGTTGAACCGCACTACATCACGCGCGAGCGATATGTCACGCTTGAGGAGTCACAGGGCCAAGGACGCAGGCGACACATGGGCGTCGCCACGAGCAACCCCTCGTATCTTCCCAAAACCGAGATGCAGATGCGGCTCGATGCCGAGCGCAGTGCTGCCGAGGCGCGCCAACCCGCCCACCGGATCCAGCAGCCGTCCGACCCCAACCAACCCCGCGCCCTCACGAACTCGAGCCGCTACCTGCAAACGCCAAAGCCGGGTCGATCGATCTTCACCACGCAACGCGACCGCGAGCGTCGCAGGCACAGGCTTGTCCTGGCGCTCATTGTTGCCGTCGTCGTGCTCCTGCTCGTCTGGTTCCTTTTTCTTCGCTAAGCCGTGACGCAAAGCATGCGCTACATCTATGCAGATAACGCTGCGACGACGCAGCTCTCCCCTGCCGCTCTCGAAGCCATGATGCCTTATCTCACCGACCGTATCGGCAACCCGGGCGGCATTCATCGTCTTGCAAAAGAGGCGGCTAAAAACCTCGATCGAGCCCGTGCCCAGGTCGCCGAATTGCTCGGCGCAGCCTCCCCGCGCGAGATCGTCTTCACGAGCGGCGGCAGCGAGTCGAACAATCTCATCCTTCAGGGTGCCGTACGCGCGCTGCGCGCCCAGCAGGGTGGCACGGTTCCCGTTCGCATCATCACCTCGCAGATCGAGCACCATTCCGTGCTCCATACCTGTTCCGCGCTCGAACAAGACGGTGTGGAGGTCACGCATCTTCCCGTAGACTCCCAAGGCTTCGTGAACCCGAGCGATCTCGAGCGCGCTCTTAAGTCCAACCGTGATTCCTCATCCGATGTCGCAACCGACGCCCCTGCAACGGCTCTCGTTTCCATCATGCTTGCGAACAACGAGGTCGGAACGCTGCAAAACATCGGTGAGCTTGCAGCCATCGCACACGAATTCGGGTCACCGTTCCACACCGACGCCGTTCAAGCCGTCGGCCACGCCCCCGTCAACATCAGCGATCTTGGCGTAGACGCGCTCTCGCTCTCTGCCCACAAGTTCCATGGTCCTCGCGGGATGGGCGCGGCCTATATCAAAACCGGGCTAGCCATCGCCCCGCTCATCCACGGAGGCACGCAGGAGCTCGGCCTCAGAGCCGGAACCGAAAATCTCGCTGGAGCCATAGGCCTCGCAAACGCCCTTGACGAGGCGCTCAACGATCTTTCCAACCGTTGCAGCAAGCTACACGCTTTTCGCGAAGAGCTCACACACGCCGTTCTCAGCAACGTCCCCGACGTTATCGCAACGGGACCTCTCAATAAATGCGACCGACTTCCCTCTATCGCCTCGTTTATCTGCAAAGACGTCGACGGAGAACTGCTCATGGTCATTCTCGACAAAGCAGGCGTCGCCGCATCAACGGGGAGCGCTTGCACTGCCGGCTCAACCGACCCCTCCCACGTTCTGCAAGCCATGGGATTCACTGATCCCGCTTGGGCAAAGGGAACGTTGCGCCTCTCACTCGCCGACGACATCACGCAAGAAGATCTCGACCCTCTAAAAGAGCGCGTTCCGCAGGCCATCACGCAAGCCCGCCTTCTATCCGGCATGCATTAACGGCTCGAGCCTCAGCATCGCTGAACATCACCGCTGAACCCACTGATCAACAGGTGGCTTATGGACCCGCTCGGCTACCGCGCGATTACTTTGCTCACGCTCCGAACACGCAATCTTTCAGTTCGCGGCAAAAACAAAAAAGGCGCCCGCATTACGCGAGCGCCCCATTCAACAACTATCGACCAAGCGCTACGAAAGCAGCTTACGGCCGTCCTCCTCGATGCTCTCGAGCAGAGCATCGGCCTCTGCGGCATCCTTACCCGAGGCAAAGATATAAAGCTTGATCTTGGGCTCGGTGCCCGACGGGCGGACAATGGCCTTATTGCCTCCCTCAAGATCAAACTCGACCACGTTTGCGGTGGGCAGACCGTTCACGCCAGTGGCGTAGTCCACAACCGCCTCGACCTTGCTGCCAGCGATCTCGGTCGGCGGCTCCTTGCGCAGGTCGGCCATGATTCCAGCCATCTTACCCGCACCCTCAGCGCCGGGGTAAGAAAGCGCAATCGTCTTGTTGTGGTAGTAACCGAACTTCTCGTAGAGCGCCTTCATGGCCTGAACGAGATTCATGCCCTGGAGCTTGTAGTACTGCGCCATCTGGCAGATGAGCATCGAGGCGTTGACGGCATCCTTATCGCGCACGTGATCGCCCGAGAGATAGCCGTAGCTCTCCTCAAAGCCAAAGATAAAGCGCTCGACCTCGCCGGCATCGGACAGGCCGGTGATGATGTCGCCGATGTACTTAAAGCCGGTAAGGCAGCGACGCAGCTCGAACCCGTACTCCTCGGCAAGTGCGTCAACCATGGCAGACGAAACGATGGTCGTCACAGCAACCTTGGTCTTAAGGTCTTCACCGCGCTCGGCACGCATCTTGCAGATATAGTCGAGCAGCAGAACGCCCATCTCGTTGCCGGTAAGCAGGGTGTAGTCGTCACCATCGGCACAGGCAACGCCAACGCGGTCGGCGTCAGGGTCGGTAGCAAGCAGCAGATCGGGCTTGACCTCCTTGCAAAGATCGATGCCCTTCTGCATAGCCTCGCGGATCTCGGGATTCGGATACGGGCAGGTCGGGAAGTCGCCGTCGGGATCCTTCTGCTCGGGAACAACCGTAACATCGGTGATACCGACCTTCTTAAGAACCGAGGTGACCGGAATAAGACCCGTGCCGTTCAGCGGCGTATAGACGAGCTTGAGCGGAGCACTCGCGATCTGTTCATCGGAGAGATTGTTAACCGACTTATCCACGACGGCCTCGTAGTAATCCTCGAGGCACTTGTCGTCGATCCACTTAACGAGACCCTTCTCAACGGCCTCGTCGAACGACATGGTCTTAACGTCGCTGAACGGATCCGTGGCCTCCATGGCAGCGGAGATTGCGTCGGCAGCCTCAGAAGTGATCTGGCAACCATCGGGACCATAGGCCTTGTAACCGTTATACGGAGCCGGATTATGGCTAGCGGTCATGCAAATGCCGCCCGAGCACTTGAGATAACGGGTCGCCCACGAAAGCGTCGGCACCGGGGAGATCTTGAGGTAAACATACGAAACGATTCCGTTGGCAGCAAGAATCGCAGCGGTCGTCTGAACAAAGAGCTCGCCCTTGTTACGACTATCGCGCGCAATGGCAACCGTGGGATTCTCGAACGTCTTGTTAAGATAATCGGCAAAACCCTGCGTCGCGCGACCGACCGTGTAGATGTTCATGCGGTTGGTACCGGCACCGATGGTTCCGCGCAGGCCGGCAGTACCAAAGGCAAGGTCCTGGAAGAATGCGTCGGTGATCTTATCCTCGTCGCCAGACTCCTTCATAGAGTTCAGCTCAGCGAGGAGTTCGGGGTCCTCGACATGCGAGATCCAAGTATCGAGAAGCTCATGTACATCAGCCATGTTTGACCTTTCGTAGAGGGCGTACAGCTTCTTGCATCATACGGCAAAAGGTACGGACCAATACCAAAGTCTCGGCAAGCGACGTTATTCTCTTGTGAGCGATTAATTTAAAAAGACAGTCGCAAATTGATGATGCATCGCACATGCCCAACGAAGAAGCGAGCGATGCGTTCAGGATGCGAAGTACGGTGATATCAACCGAGAAATCAACCGAGAAGCGATCGCGCAATCGGACTATCCCGACCCTCGAACGCTATAAACACGAAGAATTAAGCAATTCAGTCAAAAAGAGCGCGTCGTCGCGCCCCGCAAAACAAAAAAAGGGGGCCGCGGGAATCCCCGCGGCCCCCGGCCGGACAAGGTCCGGTGCC